>CALKTZ010000055.1 GCA_937997355.1 uncultured Planctomycetales bacterium
CGTTCGAGCAATCGCCTCGCCCGCTCCTCCGCGACGCCGGGCTCGACCCCGAGGACGTAGACCGGCCCTTCGGTCACGTTTTGCAGCACGCTCCGATGGGGAAACAGATTGAAGCCTTGAAAGACCATGCCGACGCATCGGCAAATCTGACGCGTTCGCTTCGACCGATCCACGGCGGTTGTCCGCTCGTCGATCGCGATCCCATCGATCTCGATACGTCCGCTGTGAAACCGCTCAAGGCCGTTGAGGCATCGCAGGAAGGTGCTCTTGCCGCTCCCCGAAGGGCCGATGATCGCGGCCACTTCCCCCTCGGCGACCGAGAGGGTCACTCCGCGGAGGATCTCCAACTCACCGTGCCGCTTGCAGAGACCCGCGACGTTGATCATGTTCATGCGAGGAGGGGCTCCTTGTCGCCGCCGACACCGAGGCGACGCTCGGACCACCGGGAAAACCAGGAAAGGGGGATACTCATCAGCATGTAGAGCACGGCCGTCGCCATCGCGAATTCGATGGCCCCCCCCGTGCTGTTCGCCAGGATCGAATACTGCTTGGTCAGTTCGACCAGGGTGATCACCGAACAGACCGACGTATCCTTGAACAGGGCGATGAAGTCGTTGGTCACGGGGGGGATCACGATCCGGATCGCCTGAGGGATGATGATCCGCCGAAGCGCGAGCGAGCGCGACATCCCCAGGGCCAGCGCCGCCTCCATCTGGCCCCTCGGGATCGACTGGAGCCCCGCGCGATAAATTTCGGCCTCGTAGGCCGAGTAGTTGATCGCCAGGCCGGAGATCCCCGCGATCCAGGGGGGAAGTTTCAGCAGATAGAAGAGGACGAAAAGCTGCAACATCAAGGGGGTGCCGCGGATCAACTCCACATAGCCGGCCATGGCGATGCGAACCGGGGCCGGCCCATACAGGCGGCCCAGGGCGATCGCAAGCCCGAGGGCCATCGCCAGCGGCATCGAGGTGATCGAGAGCACCACCGTGACCAGGGCCGCATCCCAGAGCCGGCCCTGATAACGTCGCAGGAGTTCCCAGCCGTGCAACGTCCCCCGGCCGGTCACAACCTCGATCGGCCCTCGGAAATTCGCAAGCTCCGATTGAGCATCGGTCCAGATGCCATATTTCTCGTAAAGCTGCCTGAGCGCGCCGGACTCGAACAATCGGGCGATCCCCCGATCGAGCTCATCACGCAAGGTCTCGTCGCCGGTTCGCAGGTAAATGACGTAATATCCGTGCGAGACAGGCTCGCCGACCAGGTCGAGCTTCGGGAAGCGGCCTCGATAGAATCGGGCGGCGGGGAGATCCTGGAGCGTGGCGTCATATTGGCCATTCTGGACGGCCGTCATGGCATCGGTGGCACCGTCGAACCGCACGACCTCGATGGTGCTCCCCGCCTGCTCGGCCGCGAAGGTGTCCGCCGCGGAACCCACGAGGACGCCGACGGTCCATTTGCCCCCCCCGGGCCTGGGCCGCTTGCGCAGGTCGTCCCACGACCGAATCACGCCCCCTTTCGGGGCCATGAGCTGGAGCTGATAGACGTAATAAGGGCGGGTGCAGAGATAGTCTCGGGCGCGTGTCTCGGTCCATTCGTAACCGTTGACCACGGCGTCGAGCCGCTCGGAATCCAAAACCTGGAGGAGCTTATCCCACTGCCCCTGGGAGTAGGCCGCCTTGACGCCAAGCTCGCGAGTGAGCCGATCCATCAGTTCGACCTCGAAGCCGGTCATCAGCTTCGGGTTCGCCGGGTCGGGATACGCATAAGGCCCCCCACCTTCCATATCGCTCCCGTAGATGAGTTGGCCGGCACCTCGAATCCGGCTCAGGCCGTCGGCCGAATTGGCATAGGACGGGACGATCGCGAGGAGAGGGGAGAGCGCGATCAGGAGAGGGAAGACAACCCCCGGGGAAGGGTTGCGGCGGGATTGCCGGCGGGGGCGAATGGAATCGATTTCCGATCAAGTAACCTCGCCTGGGCTCGTCGGAGTATGCAATCGATCAGAAGAATCCATTCACGCCCGGTTCGCCCCATCATGAGAACGGTTGCGGCGCGCCTCGCGAACCCGACGGCGCGCCTGACGCGAGGGGGCCGTCACGCGCAGGCGAGTCAGGCGGCCGATGTGGAACACATTCCCGCGCCAGTGGATCGTCCGATGCACGATCGCATCGAACCAGACGGGAAGCAAGAGGAGATCCTTGGCGGGGCTGAAAAGCAAATGGCGGAGCTTCGGGAAGGTTCCGCGGAGCCAGCGGGTCTGGACCGCGTCCCGGAACATGCCGAGCCCGACGAGGAGGACGAGCCCCCCCCAGGCGATCCCCGAATCGCCCGAAAAGGCCCAGACCGTGCCGACCGTCGCCAGGTTCGCCACGGGCTCGAAAAGGAAGACGGGGAGGGCCATCCGGAAGCGGATCTTATCCCATCGCGAGTGACGATTCAGGAACCAGCGGAATCCGCGCTGCCGGTTCACATTCTCGACGACGTGGTGGCTGAGCTGGACCCGATACCCTGCCTTGCGGACCAGGGCGCCCATCACCTGGTCCTCGGCCAGCAGGTTGCGGACCGAGGCGAACCCGCCGATGGCGTGCAGGACGGACGCCCGCATCATCATCGACTTGCCGACCACGCACGTCACCCCCAGCATCGACGCCGTCGCCATCCCCCCGGCGATGTAGCCGTTGATGTGGAGGTTCTCCATGATCGCCGCGCTCTGGAGTTCGCCCACGCCGACGAAGATATTGCTCACGAGTCCGACACTCGGGTCGGCCAGATAGCAGGCGGTCTCCCTCAGATATTCGGGGCGGACCCGAACATTGGAATCGCTGATCAGGATCACGTCGTGCCGGCGATGGGCGTTCATCGCCGCGAGGCTCTCCACCTTCGGATTGAGGCCGAATGCCGGGCAGCCGACGGTCAGTTTGGCATCTCGATCGGGGAATTCCCGGAGCAGGCCGCGAACAACATCGGCGGCGGGATCGTTCGGATCGGCGACGCAGAAGAGGAGCTGATACGTCGGGTAGTCCAGATGGAAGAAGCTCCGCAGATTCTGCTCAAGCTCCTCATCCAGCCCCTTCAGCGGCTTGAAGATGGTCACCGGCGGCGTATGGTCGGGCAGTCCCTTCCGGCGGCCCCGCCACGTCACCCAGGCCAGACAGCCCATGGAGAATAGCGTCGACACCACCGCCACCAGGGCGACCAGACCGAGCAGGAAGTTGGCAGCTTGGTGTGAGCTCATGGCGAGAAACATCCTCGGTGGTGACATCGGAGGTCGTCACGAATTCATCCGGAATCGTGCGAGGTTCCTCAAGGGAATTGAGGATCGGTCTTCGTCTCGGGAAAACGATGCCGGAGCAATCTCGATCGATGACCTACGGCGAACGAGTCGAAAAATCTGGCGAGCAAGCGACCGATTTCAGCGAGGCTCGGGCTTCATGCGGAATTCCATCGGCCCCTGGCAACACGGGCAAGTCTGAGGCGCGCGAAGGCTGATCGCGCAAACGTGGCAATAATACTCCGGCCGCCTCATCCGCCCCCCCTCCTCGACCATCAGGCCGATGACCTGGAGGTAGGGCAATTTGGGGAACCGCCTGCCTCGGATCTCGACGAGCCGGTTCTGCAACCGCGAATCTCTGAACAAGGCCCGACTCCCTTCGTCCGGGAGCAGCGGGATGACCGTCTTGTCCTCGCACCAAAGGGCAACCTGCTGGGCGATCGGATCGTCGACCTTGAGATCGGGCGCGATGGCCTTCAGGATTTCCGTCATCGGAACGACCTTGCCCCGGAGCACGACTTCCTCGGGCTTGGCGTCCGTCTCGGCCCACGCCTCGCGGACCGTCATGAGGTGGCCGACGAGGATAACCAGGACCAGGCACGAAGAGGCCGCGTCGAACCTGCTCCGGGCGTGCGAGGCAACACCAAAAATCCCCATGTCGGCAATCATCCGTACGGTGCGCACAACGGACAACCATCTCGATATTTGAATCATAACGAGATCGGCCGAAATGAGAAAGCGAACTTCAACGGGATGCACCCCTTCGCGTCGGGATTGGATTCGTTCGCGGAAAATGGCTTGGTCCGACCTATTCCATCCGGGGTGCCTCTCCCGCTTCCCCCATCGCGAAGAAGGAGAAGGGCGAGGAGGGCCATCCAGGCCCCGGGATCATCCCTTGATTGGGTTGCGGAATCGCCGCTTTTCGACTGTACCGATTCGATCGATTGTCGGGGCGCGGCCGCACAAACGGCCTCACCCCTCCCCGTCGAACGTCAGCGATCAAACTGCTCAATCCGATAGATATCGTATCGCCCTCACTCGAACCGGAGGTTCTGCTGATGAAGCGATCGGGATGCCTGCTGGCCGGAGCCGTCGCGGCCATGCTCGGACTTGGTCCACGGTCGGCATCGGCGCAGGTCTCCCTGGCCGACGACATCATCATCGCGGCGCAAGGCAAGGAGAACGCCGCGCGCAACCGGGAATCGGCCCTGGGGCACAAGCCGGGGACGCTGTCCAGCCCGTATCGGAGGAGTCCCGGCACCTCGGACATCCAGCTCGGCGCGGATCCGAACCGTCGGCTCGCTCCTCTCCCCCGATTGGCCCGCCGCCCGGGCCGTCCCGCGGCCTACAGCGCGCCGGGACAGGATCGCGAGGATCCCGCGCAGGGCCTGGCCCCCGCCATCGAGCGGCTCCGCCTGCCCGGCTCGGGCGTGCCGGCCCCTTTCAGCGACATCGCGAACGAGCCCGATAGCGAGGGGCCATCCGACGGCCTCAGCCTCGACGAGGCCATCGAGCGGTTGCTCCACGCCAATCGCGACCTCCGCACCAAGTTCCTCGAGATCCCCCAGGCCGAAGCGGACATCCTCACCTCGGGCCTGTGGGACAACCCCTTGCTGTTCTACTCTTCCGACGGCGTCCCCTACGGCTCCTATTCGCGGCGCCAACCCGGCGAGATCAACCATGGCGTCAGCATCGTCTACCCGTTCGATTACTCGGGCAAGAGGCGGATGCGAGTCGCCCTGGCCAGGGTGGAGAAGCACCTCCTGGAACTCCAGTACCGGGACGCCGCCCGGCTGGCGATCGACGACCTCTACACGGCATTCGTCGACGCCGTGGCCGCCCGCAACGCCGTGCAGACGGCGGAGCGCGGCCTGGGGCTGATCAACGAGCTGCTCCCGTCTCATCCCTTGCGGGGTCCTTCGTCCGAGCAGGAGCAGGACGACCTCGACACTCTGGTCATCGAGAAGGAAGTCGCCGCCATGTCCGCGGAGGACGAACACGAGCGCTATCAGAGGGCGAAGCAGCGACTCGGAAAGCTGCTCGACCTCGCGCCGGACGACGCGGATCACCTCGAAGTGAAAGGCTCGATGCGGTTCAGGACCCCCGAAGTCCCCCCCGTCGATCAGCTCATCCTGATCGCTCAGGGCCATCGCCCGGATCTGGCCGCCCAACGCCTGGGCATCGAGCGCGCACGCGCCGAACTCTCCCACGAGAATTCCGAACGATTCTCGGACGCGTATTTCCTCTACACGCCCTTCGGCTATCGCGACAATTCGCAGAACGGCGAGCTGAGCTCGACCTCGTGGGGCGCGGGCCTGTTCGTCTCCGCGCCGCTCTTCAACCGCAACCAGGGCAACATCCGGCGTGCCAAACTCAACATCAGCCAGAGCCAGAATGAGGCGGAATCGCTGGAGCGCGAGGTGCTCGCCGAAGTCCGAGAGGTCGACCGGGAACTTCGAAGTTCAGCCGAAGACCTGCAACGGCTGGAGCAGGTCACTCTCCCGGCCGTGCGCCGCAAGCGGGACAAGGCGCGGGCACGCCTGCAATCCGGCCAGATCTCCGCGGATGCGTTCCTCGCCGTGCAACGCGACACGACCTCGCTCGTCCGCTATTATCGCGATACGCTCACCCGCCATCGACGCAACAGCCTCAAGCTCAACACGGCCGTCGGCCTGCGGCTCTTGCCGTGACTCCCCCTGCGGCATCCCAACCCGAAGGGGGCGGCCCCGCCGGCCGGATCACCCGGGAATCCGGCGACTCTCCTCAATCAAGCCCGAGCTTCCAGCGCGAAAATCAGGCTTAATGTCGGCTGGGGATTCGTCCGCGCATACATCAACCCCAGATAGAGGCCGGGGGCGATCAGGCGGATCTCATCGCGGTTCGACGCGTAGACCCGAGAGGTCTGGCTGTAGTCGAGGATCAGGCTCTGGCCCCCGTCGAGCCAGCTTTCCCCCTGATAGACCCTCGCCCGCACGATTTTCAGGCCGAAGAACCGATTGACCGCGACCGCGTCGGCGGGGTCGATGATCTTTCCCTGCCAGACCAGCCGCGCCCCGCGCGACAGGAGCTTCGCCCGGGAGGTTCCAGGCGAGAGGATCGCCGTCCCTCGGACCCGCCCCGCGGGGAGCCCTACCGCGGCCCCTTGCCGATAAACCGACTCGATTTGCGGCTGGCTGAGTGCAAGCAGTTGATCGACCGTGGTGATC
>CALKTZ010000056.1 GCA_937997355.1 uncultured Planctomycetales bacterium
CCGACCTCGGACTGACAGGGACACCGAGCAGTTCCAGCCGCTTGAACAGTTCCTCATCGATGAAGTTCCGCCGGGCAAGCTTCGCGTAATCGAACTTCAGGTCGGGGTTGATCCGCGTCCAGATGCGGGCGCTGACCACCCGAGACCCGTATCTCACGATGAGATCGGTCTCGGCCCGCCGCTTCAAGTCGACCCAGCCGGTTGGAGAGACGGTCGCGGCGGAATCGTCGAGCGTCCGGTAGATCGCCAGTTGCGTGACATCTTGCCGGGAGCCGTCGGAATACTCGGCGAGGACGCATACCTGGGCCGGGCCGGGTTGATCGAGGCCGACGGATGGAGGCTCGATCCGGACCGATTGCAGCGGGCCATGACTTGGACCCACGGCTTCGGGAGCCCCCGCGCGGATCCAGCCGAGAATTCGCTGATACTCCGGCGAGTCGATGTCGAAGCGAGAGCCGCCACCGTGCGGTACGGTCGCCGTCCCCTTGGTCAGCAAAAGGCTCTCCTCGGGATCGATGAGCGAGAGCCGACGTTGAGCGGCAGCCCGGGCGATGGCCTGATAGTCCCCCGAGGGATCATAGCCGAGGAAGGAGAGGTGAAACCCGTTTTGGCCTTCCGCCTTCCCGTGACATCCCCCGGTATTGCATCCAAGTTTGGTCAAGATGGGGACGATTTCGTTGGCGAAATCCCAGCTTGCCTGAGTCGGCGATTCGACCGTGATCGTGGCGACACCGGACTTCCCGTCTCTCACTGCCTTCACCCGAAACTGGCCGGATTTTTTTTCCGTTGCGCGCAGATAGCCGTGGCGGTCAATCTGGGCAAATTCGGCGGGTTCGACACTCCATTGAACCTGGCGAGTCAGGTCATGAATGCGTCCGGTTCCCGCAACCTCGACCGCCTGGAGTTGCAAGCCGGGGGCATCCGCCGGTATTTTGAAGGTCTCGGGGAAAATCCGGAAGGATGTTTCCCGTTCGATCGTTTTCGAAGAGGGAGCGGCCGGGTTGGCTGATCCATTCGTTGTTGGGAGGTCGGTGTCGACAACCGGGGTTCCCGGCCGATGAATCGATTTATCGCCGCCGACTCTCCCGGGGAGATCCGATCGGCTCGGAGTTTCCCCCGACCCGCAACCCGCTTGAGCCAAGATGCAAACGAGCAATCCAATCGACCTGCCGAAATTCGGAGCCATGCGGGACCGGAGCGTCTTCATCGGTCTCTCCGAAATTCCTGGAGTCGGACGTGGGGCGAGATCGGACAACGACAAACGTCATTGTTCTTGAAATCGTAGACGTTTGGGGCCATAAACTCAAGCGAATTGTCATTCGCGGATCGGGGTCGGAATCTTCGAGTTCGGCGTTCTGAAATCTTATCTCGTTCAGCTTTTCTCGCACGATCGACGTGCCGAAGGAACACAAGACATGGGCAAAGGCGACAAGCGGACCAAGCGTGGCAAGATTTTCAAGGGTTCGTTCGGCAAGAGCCGCCCCAAGGCGACGCCGGTGAGCAAGGTGAAGAAGGACGAGGCCGCCGCCCAGCAGTCCTGACCTTCCGCGTCCACCCCACCAGACAGGCCAAGGCCGATCCAGGATCGACTCCACCGGACTCGATCGTGTTTCGACAACGTCACGCGGATCGGCGCAGGCAAGTCGGCGAGCGGGGGGCATTCGCCCCCTCTCCCCCCTCCCTCACATTCGTTCGTCTCTTCTTTCGCGGGGCCTCGGCGGAATTTCGGCCCATTATTGCGCAGGATCTTGCCTCGATCCCTAGGATCGAGACAGGTATTCGCTCGCCGCAAAAAACCGAAATTGTCCGTCGTTCGCGGCAGGATGAAGCCGCGAGATCAGGTTGAATTACCTGGCCGACCTTGCATCCGATCGCTAAAATGATTCCAACAGATAGCGGAGTCGGTGGCGAGGCGAAATCTCGCTCCGATTCGCCCCGCGGACGGCGAGACCCTCGGAATTGATCCTGAGAATTTGGATTTCGTTTGAATGACCGATGAGGAAGGGAGGACTCGACACATGGCGAAGCTACGCTTGCTCAAGACGGGTCATGGCGACCTCTGCCTGGCCGAATGGGATAAACGCCGACCCGAGACCGTGACTCTGGCGGAATCTCAGTTCAACGAGCATTTCACCGCCGGCCGCCTGGCATTTAGGCTCGATGGGCCGGGAAAGACGGTCCCGATCAAACGATTCGATGCCGCCGCGCCCGAGATTCTGATCGTCCCCGCAATCCAAGGTGGCTGAGTTCGACTCCCTCAAGCCTGCAATCGGCCCTGATCTGAACGAGATATGATTCGGACCGGATATCTACGCTGGGAAATCGAAGCCGAGGATGTTCGGAGCAGCCAGGATGCGACCGCGCGCGAGGTGATCTTCCGAGCGCGACCGAGCTATCGCAAGGTGATCGTCAAGAGTGCCCAGCATGTCGAGGCGGCCCAGCGATTTGCCCGGGGCGAAGACACCTACGAATCGGTCATGAACGCCCGGGGACGCAACGAAGGGGAATCGGAGCTGACGATCCCGGATGTCGGCCCCCGCGTCTTTCGTTACTCCGAGCAAGATCGCACCCGGATGCTCCGTTACTGGCTGGACAAGCTCCAGCGCGAGGTGAGCGCGTTCGCCCACGACGTGATCCGAGTCGCCTCCTCGTTCCCCCAGTTGGTGATCTCGAACGCGGGGCTGCGGGCGGGATATGCCAGGATGGTGGAAAGCGAGATTTTCCGCGTCATCGAAGGAAAGAGCGTCGCCCAGCCGACGCGTGATGACGAGCCGATGCGGGTCGATTCCCAGGTCTTCCGCGACGGGGTCCCCGAGCTTGTCGCCGCCGAGTTGGTGCGGGATGTGGTCGAGCCCAGGGAATTCCACGAATTCTGCCAGTACGACTGCGTGACCATCCTCAACGGCGATAAATATTATCGCATTCCCCGACGTCCCCACGGCCTGATCGAAGTCTGGGATGCCCAGACCCGCCGACCGCTCGCCCGGCTCTGCATCGTCTTCGAGGACCCCGGCATGCCCCCCTCGGACGAAGTCGTCATGAAATACCTGCTCGCCAAGCATCAGCCCGACATCCTCTGGCAGATCGGCGTCCGATTCAGCCCTCCCAAAGGGAAGTTCGAAAAAATCCCTCCCAGACGCTGGAGTGTCGATTAGTCCCGGGAAGCGAGGACGAACGCCCAGGCTTTGCTTTCTGCCTCTCTCCCCGATCGCTTAGACTTGTAACCGGCGGAGCGCCCGGGCATAATGGCCGTCCCTGAAATTGTTTTTCGAATCAGTGAAGGATCCGTGGATCATGAAGGCCAAGACGCGTAACCGGAAATCGTACAAGTGGCGGAAGCGGTGCAATAGCTCACCGGTCGCGAAGTGCCGTCGGGCCAAAATCCAGGGCAAGCGCAGCCCTCGCAAGCGCAAGCACCTTGGCGGCAAGGGGCTGTAATCCCTCCGGCCGAATTCCGAGGACGGGCGCGGAGCCCGAATTCGGGAATCGGTCGAAAATCCCGACAGACCCTTTGCGGATGCGCTGGCCGTTACGATGCCCCTCATTGAACATCCCACCGGCAATTATCGCTTTCTCCCCGGGATCGCCCCTTACTCGTGCGGAGTTGTGGCGTCCCCGGGATACGAAATCGTCCACGTCAGCCTGCGACGTCCGCTCCCGTATCGTGCCGGTTTCGAGCACATCGACGAACGATTGAAGCGAGAGAAACGGCCCCGCGCCGCCCTCTGCGGGATCGAGCTTCGGTCCCCTCGGCCATTCACGTTCGAGGGGTTCGCCGCCTTCAACGCCGAATATGCCAGGATCCTCCAGGACTGGGGAGTGTTCGTCGACGGGGTCAATCCCGTCGCCCGAACGAACGTCGCCCCGGCCCTGGGTGCCCCCGACGAGCCGATTCTGCACGGCTATTCCTTCACGCAGCCCTGCGAGCCCAACCCCGTGCCGACCTTCGTGGTGGCGGGAGCGGGCGAACTCCCTGAGGGAGTCTTGAACCGTGAGGGAATCATCCGGGTCGGCGAGACCGATCCGGACGCGATCTTCGCCAAGGCTCAGTACGTGATGGGGCTCATGGAAGCGAGGCTCAAAGGGCTTGGCGCGGACTGGAATCACGTAACGGTGATGGACGTCTACACGGTCCATTCGATGGACCGAATCTTGCCCGAAGTCGTGCTGTTCCAGGCCGGCCTCGCGGCCAAGCATGGCGCGCAATGGTATTACTCCCGCCCGCCCATTTTCGAGATCGAATACGAGATGGACATGCGCGGCGTCGCTCGTGAACTCTACGAGTGATGCCGACCGTCGCCGTATTTTCTCGTCCCACCTTCCGCGAAATTCGCCTTGTTTTCCAGGAATTTTCCCGGCCTGGCGATGCTGAAGCTCCGAAAGAAAGAAGATTCTGAACAGTCGTCCCCTCGACTTTTCGCAAATTTCTTTGTATTAATAGAGAAGTGTCCGGGATGACAGGCGTTTTTAGCCCCTTTTGGTGAGAGTCGATGTCAGAGGCGGCGGATCGCTCACTCTTGGATTTGATCCGCCGACAAGGCCCCCTGACCGTCGTGGAGATGTCTCGCGAACTCGGGGTCACCCCGACGGCGGTCCGCAACCGGCTCATGCGTCTGCTCGAAACGGGCATGGTAGAGCGGCAGGCGGAACAGGTGGGTCGCGGACGGCCCCGGCATGCCTATCAGGCGAGCGACCTGGCGAGGAAGCAGCTCGGCCAGAATTATGCCGACCTGGCCGTGATCCTCTGGGAAGAGATGATGAAGACGGTCGAGGATACCAAGCTCCGCCGGCTCCTCTTCACCCGGATCACGGCGAGACTGGCGGACCTCTACCGAGATCGGGTCACCGGCGACGAGTGGGAAGGGCGGCTGGTCCAGCTCACCTCGTTGCTCCATGACCAGGGGATCGAGGCGGAAGTCGCGCACGACGACGCCGACCTGACCCCGATCTTGCGGCAGCATTCCTGCCCTTATCATGAACTTGCCGACCTGGACCCCGCGATCTGTGCCCTGGAACGCAAGATGTTCGAAAAAATCCTCGGCCGAGGGCTCAGGCTGAGCCAATGCCGGCTCGATGGCGACCGCTCCTGCGACTTCGAGGCGAAACCGGGACTGAATCCGATCTCGCAGCAGATTGGAACCGTCTAGTCGCCCGAATCGATCGCAATTTTGATGTGCTCCTCGATGGGAAGAGGCGGATCGAACCGCCTCCAGGGTTTCTGGAAACAACCGGCGAATGACACGCTCCAGGGTTCTTATCCAACCCTACGTGACGGGATTGAAGGTTTCTACAAGGCGGAATATTGATGAGCAAGGTCCTGAAGATTGAGAATTTGCACGTCGGCATCGAGGGCAAGGAGATCCTCCGCGGGGTGAACCTGACGATCCGCCAGGGAGAAGTTCACGCCTTGATGGGGCCGAACGGGTCGGGCAAGAGCACGCTCAGTTACGCCTTGATGGGGCATCCGAACTACGAAGTCACCGAGGGTTCGGCCACGATCGACGGCGTCAATCTGCTGGAGCTCGAGGCCGACGAACGCGCCAAGGCCGGCCTTTTCCTGGCCTTCCAGTATCCGACCACCATCCCCGGCGTGACGGTCGCCAACTTCCTGCGTCATGCCGTGACCAACGTCCGCAACCCTGCCCGCAAGGAAGGGGAAGACCTCATCCCGATGCGCGAGTTCCGCAAGGAGATCCGCGAGCAGATGGACGACCTGGGGATGGACCAGGAGTTCGCCCGGCGATACCTGAATGAAGGGTTCTCCGGCGGCGAGAAGAAGCGGGCCGAGGTGCTCCAACTCGCGATGCTCAAGCCGGCGTTCGCCATCCTCGACGAGACCGACAGCGGCCTCGACATCGACGCCGTGCGCATCGTCTCCGAGGGGGTCAACCGAGTCGCCGCCAAGAATGATACCGGCGTCCTGGTGATCACCCACTACGAGCGCATCCTGACCTACATCAAGCCGCAGTTCGTCCACATCCTCTTCGGCGGCCGGATCGTCGAGAGCGGTGGGCCGGAACTTGTGAAGCAGCTCGAAAGCCAGGGCTACGATTGGGTCCGCGAACGTTACCCCGAGGCCGCGCGCGACGAGGACGAGATGGAAGCCGCCAAGCACGGCCATGCCTCCGCAGGGGCCGCATTCTGATACAAGGAACTCGCTCGTCGGGGCGGACCCGACCCTATGTCAAATTCCGCGATGTCCAGGCCAGCTGAAAATACCTCAACCGATCCGAATCAGAAATCGCCCGAACACAAAGGGACAATGTCATGTCAACCGATTTGAACCTTCAGGTGGCCGGCATCAAGGACGAGTATAAGTACGGGTTCCACGACTCCGAGGCCAATTATTCCTTCAAGAGCGGCAAGGGACTGTCGCGCGAGGTCGTCTGTCAGATCTCCGAGATGAAGAACGAGCCGGCCTGGATGCGGGACTTCCGCCTCAAGGGGCTTGAGGTCTTCTTCCAGAAGCCGACCCCCA
>CALKTZ010000057.1 GCA_937997355.1 uncultured Planctomycetales bacterium
ATTGTCCGCAGCTCTCGTGAGCGAAGAATCGCGAGGTGTTGTACAGATAGTCGATGATCCGGGTTTGGTCGTCGAGGACCGTCACGGCCGCCGTCCCGAGTCCCAGGCAGCCGGGCTTTCTCAGGCTTTCGAAGTCGAGCGGGGTGTCGAGTTCCTCGGCCGAGAGGAGCCCCATGCTGATCCCGCCCGGGACGGCCGCCTTGGCCTTTCGCCCCTTCCAGACGCCCCCCGCGTGCTCGTCGATCAGTTGACGCGCGGTAATCCCGAGCGGCAGTTCGACGCAGACCTGCTTGTTGACGTGGCCGGAGACGCAATAGAGCTTCGGGCCGTAGCTCTTGGGCGTGCCGATCGACTTGAACCAGGAGGCCCCCCGCTCGATGATGTGGGGGACGCAGCACAGGGTTTCGATATTATTGACGACCGTGGGCTTCCGGAATGCCCCTTCGATCGCCGGGAACGGCGGCTTGATCCGGGGCCAGCCCCGCTTCCCTTCCAGGCTCTCGATCAGACCGGTCTCTTCGCCGCAGATGTAAGCCCCGGCGCCGCGATGGAGCCAGACGTCGAGATCGAACCCCGAGCCGTAGATGTTCTTGCCGAGGTGCCCGGCGGCGCGGGCCTCCTCGATCGCCTTCTCCATGATCCGGTAGGCTTCGATGTACTCGAACCGGAGATAGAGATAGGCGGTCGTCGCCTTGGTGGCGAAGCAACTGATCAAGATCCCTTCGAGGAGTTGATGCGGATCTTTTTCGAGCAAGATCCGATTATTGAAGGTCGCCGGCTCGCTCTCGTCACCATTGATGCACATGAGCGTTTCTTTCCGATCCTTCGGGAGAAACGTCCATTTGAGCCCGCAGGGAAAGCCCGCCCCGCCGCGGCCTCGAAGCTCGGAATCCTTGACGATCGAGATGACGGAATCGGGATCGCTGGTCGTCAGCGCCTTGCGAGAGGCCTGGTATCCGCCGCGCGACTCGTAGACCTTGAGCGTATGGCCGTCGGGGACGGACCAGTTGCGGGTCAGGACGGGTTCAAAGGTCGCCACGTGTCTCTCGGCTCCTGCGTATCAGAATCGGGGCTTGCCGACTTTGTAGGTAATTTTTTGCTGCTTGATTTCAGTTGCTTGGCGTGCTGACGGGGTCTCGCCGCCCTTGCTTGAGCTCGTCCATCACCTTCTCGACCGACTCCTCGGAGAGCGGCCCGAAAATCCGCCCGTCGTCGGCAAGTGCCGCCGGCGCGTAATCGCAGATCCCGAGGCACTCGGCGAACTCGACGGTCAGCTTGCCGTCCGGGGTCGTCTGGCCGGGTTCGATCCCGAGCTTGTGGCAGGCGTGTTCGAGGATTTCGTCCCCGCCGCGAAGCATGCAGGAGAGAGACCGGCAGACCCAGACTCGCACGTCCCCCAGCGGGGCCTGATCTCCAGGACCTCGGCGATCTCGCTCATCGCCTGAAAAGGGACGCAGCGCAGGTGCTCGTGAACGAGGTGCAACGCCGGTAGAGTGACCGCCCGTTTGCTCGGATAACGCGGAATCAGGCTGACGATCTTTTCCCTGAGCACCTCGTTCAGGACGGGGACTCGCGGCGGTTTCGGAGTTGTCCTGAGGTCGGCTGGCATGAATCGTTGACCTTTCGTCCTTTCGTAACCCGTTGAAACTGTCCGTACGTTCGAGAATTCCCGGCCGTCCTGATCGCCCGGCGGCGGCCGGGATCAGCGATCGAGCTCGGCCGCGATGATGCTCAGGCTTCCCAGGATGGCCACCACATCGGCCACCATGTGGTCCTTGATGATGTGGGGGAAGATCTGGAAATGGATGAACGATGGCGGACGGGTGCGGACCCGCCAGGCGGTCTGGCTGCCGTCGGTGACGAGGTAATAACCAAGCTCGCCGTTCGGACTCTCGATGGCCGCGTAGAGTTCGTCGCGAGGCGATTCCATCCCGCGATTCGGCATGATCAGCTCGAAATGCTGGATCAGGCCTTCCATGCTGTTATAAGAAGTCAACTTGTCGGGGAGCGGGTACTTCTCCGCGATCGGGATATTGACGGGCCCGCCCGGGAGCTTCGCGAGGGCCTGCGTGAGAATCCGATGGCTCTGGCGCATCTCCTCCATCCGGACGATGAAGCGCGCCCAGCAATCCCCCTCCGTGGCGTAGGGGACCTCGAAGTCGAATTCGGGATAGGCCAGGTAGGGCTCGTCCTTCCGCAGGTCGTAGGCGACCCCGCTCGCCCGGGCGATGGGACCGGTCGCGCTCAGCGAGATCGCATCGGCCTTGGACAAGGTGCCGATCCCTCGCACGCGATCCAGGAAGATCCGGTTCCGGAACAGGAGCTTTTCCATGTCCGAATAGACCTTGGGAAAGCTCTCCAGGACGGCCCGAATCTTGTCGAGGACCTTGTCGTTGAAGTCGTAGAGCACTCCGCCGACGCGGGTGTAGCCGGGATGGAACCGATATCCCGACATCTCCTCGTAGACGTCGTAAATCTGCTCCCGCAGATTGAACGCGAAGAGGAAGGCGGTGAACGCCCCGAGGTCGAGGGCGGCCGCCCCCGTGCACAGGAGGTGGTCGCTGATGCGGGCCAGCTCTCCGATGATCACCCGGATGTACTGGCAACGAGGGGTCAATTCGACGCCGAGGGCCTTCTCGACCGCATGATGCCAGGCCACCTCGTTCATCGGCGGGCTGATGTAATTCTTGCGGTCGACGATCGTCACATACTGGTTGAAATTCAGGTGCTCGCCGAGCTTTTCGAAGCCCGAGTGGAGATAACCGATGTCGGGGATCGCCTTGACGATTCGCTCGCCATCGAGCTCGAGGATAAGCCGGAGCGTGGTGTGCGTGGCGGGATGCTGAGGACCGAAGTTCAGGGTCCAGGTCGCTTCCTTCTGCTCGGTCTCAAGCTCAGGCTCGTCGAGTACATTCGCCGACATTGCTTTATCCTAAAACTGATCTCAAGCGACCCACCGAACGCGGACTGATTCGAGCGGATCGAGTCGTTCTCAGCGCCGCGTGATTCCGACAACAGGCAAACCGGCCGCGTGCAAGGAGTTCATCTCGGGTCTCAGGATTCGCCGCGGGTGAGGCGCCGGAAATTGTGCCGTTCGCCGCGTCCTCGGAGCGGATAATCTTTCCGCAATGGGAACGAGGTGAATTCTTCCGGCATCAAGATTCGCCTCAAATCGGGATGCCCTGCGAAACGAATCCCGTACATATCGAAGACTTCTCGCTCCATCCAGTCGGCGCCCATCCAGTGAGAGACGACGCTCGGCAGGGTGGGATCCGGATCGTCCAGCCCCACCTTCACGACGATGCGTTCGGCCTTGTCATAGTTGAGCAGGACATAATGAACTTCAAAGCGCGAGCGGGTCCGCCCGGGATACCCCAGGTAATCGGTGGCACCGAGCTCGGAGAGCAAGGCGAATCCGCAACGATCCTTCAACGCGAGCAGGACGTCGACGAGCCGAGCCGGTGGGACATAGAGCCGAACGTTGTCGCGAAAACTCGCGACGCTGTAGACGCCGTCGCCAAAAATGGCAAGGGTGGCGAGCGTCTCGTCGTGGGGGGGAGCCTTGGGCGTTGAAACGTTCGTACTCATCGCGATCGTTGGCTACTCCTGAAACCGCTCGAAAAATGGATCGTTGTTCAAATGGCCGAAAGAGCGTCAACGAGGTTCGTTGGCCCCCAGCGAGGCGGGGCCACCCGGGATTCGATAACCGAAACGATCCTCATCGCCACGCTCGCCGGCAAGCGTGAATCCCTTGGAGAGCCTCTTCTCGCTCACGACCTGCTCGCGATCGATGAGCTCGGGCAGGCCGGTCGTCCCCGCGATCGTTCCACCCCGCTGAATCTTCTCCTGAAGATCCATGACGGCGCGGAGGATCTGTTCCGGCCGAGGTGGACAGCCCGGGATATACACGTCGACCGGAATAAACCGATCCACCCCCTGCACGACCGCGTAGGTGTCGAATATACCGCCGGTGCAGGCACAGGCCCCCATGCTGATGCACCACTTCGGCTCGGGCATCTGAAGCCAGATCCGCTGGAGCACGGGCATCATCTTCATGGCGACTCGCCCCGCCACGATCATGACGTCGCACTGGCGAGGGCTGAACCGCATGACCTCCGCTCCGAAGCGGGCGATGTCGAACCGGCTGGCGCCGACCGCCATCAACTCGATACCGCAGCAGGCGGTTGCGAACGGCATCGGCCACAGGCTGTACTTGCGGCACCAGCTCACCACCGAGTCGAGCGTGGTCAGGATCGTATTTTCCGGAACTTCGAGACCTCCAGCGGGTTTCAGCTCAAGGCCGGAATTCGGCCGGGCGCCCGCCGAGGGATTCGGTCGCGACTCTCCTGGTGTATTCATCGCCACTCAAACACCCCCTTCTTCCATGCGTAGATCAAGGCGGCCGCCAGAATAACGATGAAGACGAGGATTTCCCAGAACACGAGCCAACGGAACGCCTCGGGAATACCCGCCACGCCGACCACCGTACCTGGCACTGCGAGTGATGAGGCCGCGGCAATGGCCGAGGGGGTCGCGCTCCACTGGGCGACAGCCCAGGGATAAAGGAACAGGAGCTCCACATCGAAGAGCAGGAACATGATCGCGACGAGATAGTAACGGACATCAAATCGCTGCCGAGCGTCGCCGATCGGGTCCATGCCCGATTCGTAGGGCATCTGCTTGATCGCCGTCTTTTTTTTCGGCCCCAACACCGCGCTCATGATCAGCATACTCAGGCCGATCATGATGGCGATCAGAATGAAGAGGAATAGCGGCGTATAGTCGGAGATCATCCGCCAGAGGCCCTTTCAAACGAACCCTGCACTCGAACGTCGACATTGTGAAGTGTTTCACAATGTCTTCGCGAAAAAAACCAGCAAGATGCCGGTGAATACTTCACAAAACTTATTTCGCAGTAGATCAGCAAGGATCGAGTGGAAGGTCTTCGGTCCTGGCTCATCAAAGCAGGAAAGCCTGCCCACGCTGAACGCGTGAATTACGTCGTCTATTGTAAAGAGATTCTTGCAACCGTCAACGAGGTAGCGAACTTCCAGACACTGAATTCGTTAAGACACGGCTTTCATTCAAGCTCACATGCAGCCATTCTCGCGGTCCCCTCGATTGTACTTTTCAATTGCCTTTGGTGAGTCGGTATCGAGACGGCGATCAATAAAAATGGCCGCCAGAATGGCGGCCGGAGAACACAAGGCGCTCGGTTTGACGGAACTCAACGTCAATCCGAACCTCGCAGGCTCGGCGGCGGCGGGATTCGATCGGAGGAGCGAGGAGCCGTTGAAGGATTGCGCTTCATCTCGCGATCGCGCTTGAGACTCTCTTCGAGCACATCGGATGGAGTCGCGGAACTCGACGGCTTGCTGTCGCTGGCTGCTCCGCCCCGCGGCGGAGGGGGTGGAACCGCCGACGATCGGGATCGGCCCGACCCTTCGCTCGGTTTCAATCGAGGCGAGGGAGGGACGTTGCTGCGCGAGGACCTTGCTCGAGAGGCTTCCGAACGCCTGGCTGGTGCCGCGTCATTGTCTTCCCCTCCTCCCTCCCCGGCCTGGCGCTGTCGTCGAGTTTTTGACGCGGCAAATTCTCGGGCGGGCTTTCTTCGTGCCTGCTGATATTCTCTCAGAAGCTCCGCACGTTTCTTGGGATCCTTCTCCCGGAGATAAGAGAAGTAAGCCTGCGAGACGAAATCCTGCTTCTCGTAGAATCCAGATTCCTCGTCAACGTTCCGGTTCGGTTGATACTGAGAGTCGCGGAGGGTCTTGGGATCCATCTGACGTCGGTTTCGCGCGGTGGAATTGGCATATCCCGAGCCGTTGCGACGCAAGTAATCCTGGAATTGATTGCCGCGAGACAACCCGGCTCGACTCAACGCCGCCTCGCTGGGAACCACGTCGCCATTTCCCGGCGCGACGGGATAGACGAATGCGTCGTATTGCGAGTTATAAGGCCGATAGGGATCGGGACCCAACCCGCCTCCTTGGGCGAGAACGACGGCATCGAAACTCATCGTGAGCGAGAAGCAGCTTCCTAGGAGCAAGTAATGGAAAATCGCACGCGGCGAGTTCATGATTCATCTCCCCGTCGATCGAAGTCTCGATGATCAGTCGGGATTAGGGCCTGCCGGATCGTGCAACGAAAAGCTCACATCCGGAATCGACTCGGGATAATCCGCCGAGCCGTGCACCCCTTGGAAAATTCAATCCGATACCAACTCTATCTTATCGTCCTCGATGCCGTTCGCCAGTATTCAAACGTACGATGTGTTTCTCGCGGACTCACCGCGTTTTGCGGTTGTAGCATCTGTAAGATCGAGATCTTCGAAGCGCAAACTTGGCATCGGACCGTGCGACATCCTGGTGGGTTCCGATGTATCTTCGTCCCCGATGACCGCCATGTCGAGCAGGTGGTCCCACATCGTTCGATCGAGTATGATCATGGGAAGTTCTTGGCGGCCGAACTTTGTCCCACTTGCGGGTTTTTGAATTGATATCCTCGATCCGCGTGTCCGCTGGGCCAGCCCTCTCGACGGAGAAATCGCGATGACCGGTGCGATCTACGCGTTGATCATCCTCTGCGCCCAAATCCCCGAGGCGAGTCCCGATCCCGCGAAATTGGTGAGCCAATTGGGTTCGGTCAAATATGCCGAGCGACAGGCGGCCATGGAATCGCTCGCGAAACTTGGCCGAGCCGCGATTCCGGCGCTCCGGCTCGCGCGTAACTCCAAGGATCTCGAGATTCAGACCCGGTCGATTGCCCTGCTCCGGAAGATCGAGGGGGCGATCCTCACGCAGCCCACGATGCTCAAGCTCGATTTCAAGGATGCCCCGCTCGCCGATGTTTTCAAATCTCTCGGAGAA
>CALKTZ010000058.1 GCA_937997355.1 uncultured Planctomycetales bacterium
TGGACCCGGTCGATGATTTTCGTGATACGAATCCTCCGTCGATTCCCCAACTCCTCGATGCGCTCGCATCGGAGCTTCGCACCAATGGGATGCGGCTCAAACCCCTGGTGGCGTTGATCGCCAAATCGCGCGTCTACCAACTGAGCGCAACTCCCACGCCCGAGAACCGCGAGGATCTCGCCAATTTTTCGCATGCCTCGGTCCGGCTCGTCCCGGCGGAAGTGCTCCTCGACGCGATCAGCCAGGTCTTGGGGGTCACTCAGCGAAATCCGAATGCTCCCCGCTCCATCCGGGCCACGCAGTTTCCGGGCGTCCGCACCGGCAATCCATTCCTGCAGATCTTCGGCAAGCCGGAACGCCTCCTCACCTGCGAATGTGAGCGATCGGAGGCCACCACCCTGGCGCAAGCCTTCCAGATGATCAACGGCGATAGTGTCCGCGAAAAGCTGCGATCGCCGAAGAATCGCATCGCCGGATTTGTCGCGCAAAATGAAGACGATGCCGATTCGCTGCAAGAGCTTTATCTCTCCGCGCTCTGTCGACCACCGACGAAAGAGGAACGGACCGCCATGCTGGCGCATCTCCGGAAATCAAGCGATCGACGGGCCGCCTGGGAAGATATCTCCTGGGCGATCCTCAATAGCAAGGAATTCCTCCTCAGGCATTGAGTTCTCCCACGATTCCAAGAAGGGGCTCGGTCATGAACTGGGGATGTCCCGAATATCAAACCTGGAGCCTCTCGCGACGGTCAATGCTCCGGGTTGGCCTGGGAGGTCTCGCCGGCTTGAACCTTCCCAATCTGCTGCGAGCTTCGGAATCGACGACGAGCGCAAGGTCTCCCCGCGCCAAACACGTCATCTTCCTCCACCAGTTCGGCGGTCCATCCCACATCGATACATTCGACATGAAGCCGAACGCTCCCGCCGGAATCCGAGGAGAGTTCTCGCCAATCCAGACGCAGCAGCCCGGTCTATTCGTGACGGAGCATCTCCCCCGCTTCTCGAAAGTGATCGACCGATTCGCCCAGGTCCGGTCGGTTCATCACAAGATGAGGTCCCACAATCCCGCGACCTACTACAGCCTGACGGGCCACGCCCCCCCCATCGATGATATTCGACTACGCGATACCCCCGAATTGTATCCGGCCTACGGGGCGACGGTCAGCCGGTTCAAGCCGATCGAAGACCCGGCAATCCCCACGTTCGTCGCGTTCCCCCACGTGATTCGGGACGGCAGCGTGACCCCCGGCCAAACGGCAAGCTTCCTGGGGAAAGAATACGACCCCTTCTTCATCGGGCAGGACCCGAATAGCCGATCCTTCATGCTCCCGGAATTGAGCCTTCCCGCCGGCATGAACCTCGGAAGACTGGATGATCGCCGAGGGCTCCAGCGGGTCATCGATCACCAAACCGATCTGATGGAATGGTCGGAAACCGCCCAGGGGATCGACGCGTTCTATGGCCGCGCCCTGGCAATGCTCAGCTCGACTCGGGTCAAGCGAGCTTTCAATCTCTCGGAAGAACCGTCCATACTCCGCGATTCCTACGGAAGAACCACCTACGGGCAGAGCTGCCTCCTGGCCAGGCGACTGATCGAGGCTGGCGTCCGTTTCGTTACGGTCTACTATTCGAAGTCGATCGGAGGCGCATCGGGAGGCTGGGACACGCACGGCGACAATTTCAACCAACTCAAGAATCGCCTCCTGCCGAACACCGACCAGGCCGTGCCGACCCTGATCGAAGATTTGCATGCCCGGGGCCTCCTGGACGAAACCTTGATCGTCTGGATGGGGGAATTCGGCCGGACGCCGAAGGTCCAGAACACCGCGAAGTTCGGCAAGGACGGCCGAGATCACTGGCCCAACTGTTACACGGTTCTCTTCGCGGGAGGCGGAATCGTACCGGGCGCCATCCACGGGGCCAGCGACCGCATCGGGGCCTATCCGGCCGCCGACGCGGTCAGCCCCGACGACATCGCGGCGACTCTGTTCTGGGCGCTCGGAATCGACCCGGCCACCGAGGTTCGAGACCCCCTCGACCGCCCCCTCCCGATCGCCGCCGGCAAGCCGATCACCCGGATCTTCGGTTGATCGGGGCTTGGCCCGGGGCAAAACCGCTTTATTCAGGCTTCCATCAGGACGTCTCGGGCCGGGGCGGGCCGTCGTCGAGGCCGGCGGGTTCGATCGGCCGAGGAGGGCGCGGCACGACTGATAATTCCGCTTTCTCCAGGCGACTGACAATCACCGGCCAGTGACGCCGCAGACTATGGGCATCCATCGTGTGAATGCATTCGATCGTCTGCCGATCGTAGCGTCCCAAGACCTCCGCCCCGCCCGGGGCGCGGAACAGTGCCCGGCGAACCGCGTTGACGCTCCCGGCCTTGACGAAAAAGTGCCTGTCGGGCTCGGCTGCCGAGGCCGATTCCCCTGCGCGATCGGCTGTGTTATCGTAGGTGTTGTTCACGAGCGAACTCCATTCATTTTCCAGGTTCTCCGAAGGATCGTCGATGATCGAAGCGCCGGTCAATATCCGGGCCCACCAAGGCGAGCAGATCCTGGAAGTCGTCTGGTCGGAAGATCGGATTGATCGCACTCCCTATCGCCAACTGCGTGCCGAATGCCCCTGCGCCTCCTGCAAGGACGAGTGGACCGGCGCCCGCATCCTCGATCCCAGCACGATCCGGGCCGATCTCAAGCTCGACGGGATGGAGATGGTCGGCAACTACGCGGTCCGCCTGGGATGGAACGACGGACATTCCTCGGGATTGTATACCTGGGAAACGCTCAGCCGGATCGGCTCCGGTCTTCCATCCTCCGAGTGATCAAGGAACGTGGAGATCCGTTAGACAAGGCGTCCGCTTCCGACGGACGGGACCAACCAACGTGATCCGCAAGCCCGAGTTGACCGTCGCGATCCCAGCGTACAACGGCTCCCGTCACATGCGAGAGGCCCTCCGAAGCGTCCTGTCCCAGGTCGGCGTCTGCTTCGATCTGGTTGTTTGCGACGACCGATCCGAGGATGGTACTCTCGACATCGTACGAGAGTTTGCCGGCGATCGTGCCCGCATCGAGGTCAACTCCGAACGACTAGGTCTGGCGGAGAACTGGAACCGCTGCGTCTCGCTGAGCCAGACGGAATGGGTCGCCATCTTTCACCAGGACGACCTCATGAAACCCTGGCATCTCGCGGTCACGCTCAATGCCATCGATCAGGCCAAGGATATCCCGCTGGGTTTTGTCGCCGGGGACACGGAGACGATCGATGACGAAGGCCATCCGGTCGATCCGTCGGTCGTCGACCCTGGGGGCAATATCATACCCGCGCGGGGTCCGTATGCCCTGAGAGTGACAACGTTCGATCCGGGTAGTTTCACCGATTTTCTGATCGGCCGAAACCCGCTACGATGCTCGGCGGTCACCTTGAACCGGAACGCACACGCCGATGTCGGAGGATTTGATCCTCACTATCGTTATATCGTCGACTGGGAATTCTGGCTCCGGATTGCCCGGCGCCGTGGGGTCGTCTGGCGATCCGGCGACCCGAGCGTGCTCGTCCGCTGGCACCCCCGCAGCGAGACCCATCGATTCAAGGCGAGTACCGACGATCTCGATGAGACCGCGCGCCTCCTGGGCCGAATCTCCGCCGAGGATCTTCCCGGACATCCGCAGCGGCGGGCCGAGCGTCGCAAGGCCGACCGACGATTGGCTCGCGCCTTCCTCAATCGAGCCCTCGATGCCTTGCACGCGGGCCGCGTGGATCTCGCGCGGGATTGTCTTTCACGAGGCGTGCGACTCCGCCCGGCCCTGCTGGGCATGATCGCCTCCGATCCCCGGCTTGCCGGGCAGATGCTCACGCTCGCCGTGATGCCGGGCCTGGCGAAGCGGCTCTTCAGCAAGAATTGACTGTGCTTGTGAGCAGATTGACCTTTCGGCGATAATTGAAGGTTGCCCTGTCTGAGAACGCGGGATGCGCCTTTTCGGGATAAGCCGTTGACACCTCCAAACCTGAATCCAATCCAGATCGGCCCTGCCCCATGTTCCGCCCGGCGGCCGGACCCGAACTCGGCGCCGACGCAATTGCCCGAGCTGCCGTTGATTTCGATCGATCGCCCCCATTTGCCGGCCTCGCGCGCGGAGATGCTCGCGCGAGGCTGGGACGCCATCGATGTCGTCTTCGTGACCGGAGACGCCTACGTCGACCACCCGGCCTTCGCCATGGGAATCCTGGGACGTGTCCTCGAAGCGGCGGGGTTTCGAGTTGCCATCCTGAGCCAGCCCGACTGGAAGAGTTGCGACGCCTGGCGTCAATTCGGACGCCCCCGCCTCTTCTTCGGGATCAGCGCCGGCAACATGGATAGCATGATCAATCATTACACTGCGAACAAGAAAGTCCGCAACGACGACGCCTACAGCCCGGGGGGGCGTATCGGCCTCCGGCCCGACCGGGCCACGATTCCTTATTGTCAGCGTGCCCGAGAAGCCTTCCCAGGAGTCCCCATCATCGCGGGAGGGGTCGAGGCTTCGCTCCGAAGGCTGGCGCACTACGATTATTGGAGCGATACGGTCAAGCGGTCGATCATCCTCGACGCCAGGGCCGATCTGGTCGTCTACGGCATGGGAGAACATCAGATCGTCGAGATCGCCCGGCGGCTCCAGGCCGGAGAGACGGTCAAGGATCTTCGAAACATGCGGGGCGTCACCTACGCCCTGGGGGCGAGCGAATCCCCCCCGACCGAAGATGCCCTGAGACTCCCCTCTTTCGAAGAAGTGCGAACCGACAAGAAGTCGTTCGCGCTTGCAACGCGGACGATCCACCAGGAGACCAACCCGCTCAACGCCAAAACGCTGATCCAGTATCACGATCGCCAGGCGGTCGTCTGCAATCCCCCCGCCCTGCCGGTCAGCCAGGAAGACATGGATCGGATCTACGGGCTTCCTTATACCCGCAAACCCCATCCCATGTACAAAGGAGAACGCATCCCGGCCAACGAGGTCGTCAAGGATTCGGTCACCATCATGCGGGGCTGCTTCGGCGGCTGCACTTTCTGTTCGATCACCGCGCATCAGGGGCGGATCATCCAATCCCGCTCTCAGAAATCGATCCTCGCTGAACTCACCAAAATGGGGAAAGATCCCTCGTTCTCCGGCGTCGTCTCCGACATCGGCGGGCCGACCGCCAACATGTATGAGATGCGATGCACCAAGCCCGAGGTCGAGGCCGTTTGCAAGCGGCTCTCGTGCGTCCATCCCAAGGTCTGCAAGCTGCTCGGCACCAATCACGGGCCGCTCATCGACCTCATGAAGAAGAGCCGAGAGGTTCCGGGGGTCGACAAGGTCTTCGTCGCTTCGGGCATTCGGATGGATCTCGCCCAGCGATCCCCGAAATATCTGGAGGAACTCTCAAGACACCACGTCGGCGGCACCCTCAAGGTCGCCCCCGAGCATACCGATTCCAACGTCCTCCGGCTCATGAAGAAGCCCAATTCCGAGGACTACGACGGCTTCGCGGAAGCCTTCAAGCGGGCGAGTTCCAAGGCGGGCAAGAAGCAATTCCTGGTCCCCTACTACATCGCATCGCATCCGGGGAGCGACCTGAACGCGATGATCGACCTGGCCCTCTTCCTGAAACGGAACGGCTACAAGCCCGATCAAGTGCAGGACTTCATCCCGGCTCCGTTCGACATCGCCACCTGTATGTATCACACGGGGATCGACCCGTTCACGGGCCAGGAAGTGTATGTCGCGAAGCACCTGCGAGACCGTAAGCTCCAGCGCGCACTCCTCCAGTTCTTCAAGCCGGAGAATTACTTCGAGGTCCGCCAGGCGCTGCTCCAGGCCGGCAGGCAGGACCTGATCGGATCAGGGTGTGATGCGCTGATCCCGGCGAATCCGCCCAAGGCCGCCCTTCAAGCTCGAATCTCCCGCGCCAACCGAGAGGTCGAACAGGGTAAATTCGTCCACACGGTCGATCCGGCGAAACGCAATCGCGACCAGCCGAAACAGGGCTACCGACCAGGGCGGAATACGGCACGCCGTCGCCCCAGGTAGGTGAGTTATAAGGGCAGCGATGGTTGACCATTGATGTCAATCGCCTCGGACGCATCCCGGCTAAGTCCGTGGCCTCACGGCCGTCACCGAATTGGTGACCACAATGGCAGACACTGCCTCGATGCTCGCAAGTCCGTATGACCCGATCAAACCCGCAACCGGCCTTCAAGAAGACAGTTGGCGGGATTCCGCGTGTACCCGAGTGAAAACCGCCCCATATCTACTCATATCCGGGTGGGTGGGATACAATACCTCCATGAGCATGATCAGCCTTCAAGACCTGGAACGGGATCTCGCCGGGCTCTTCGAGCGTGTCGAGGCCGGAGAGCGTCTCGTCATCGCCCGTGAAGGCCGGCCGATCGCTGAACTTCGCCCGCTCGGTTCGGCCGTCCGCAAGCAGCGACCGTTCGGGCTGGCCGTCGGGGCGTTTACCGTACCAGGCGACTTCGACGCTCCGTTGCCCGATGACATCCTCCGGGCGTTCGAAGAGCGATGAGGTTGCTGCTCGACACCCACATATTCCTCTGGTATGTCACCGCCGACCCGAGGCTTCCCGCTCCCTTCCTGGCCGTCATCCGGGAGCCCGCGAACGAAGTGTACCTGAGCGCCGCCTCGATCTGGGAGGCGGTCATCAAGTACCAATTGGGGAAGCTTCCGCTCCCAGCACCGCCGACCGGCTTCCTGTCTCAGCAGCGGGAAGCCCACGGCATCGACGCCCTACCGATCGATGAGGGTGCGATGGCGTACCTCGACAATCTCCCCTCACTGCATCGCGACCCGTTCGACCGTCTGCTAATTTCCCAGGCTCTTCAACACGGATTGACGATTGCCACCGTCGACTTCCATGTCGCCATGTATCCTGTCCCTCAACTCACTGTGGCCTAATTGACCGGCGGATCGATCGAGAGCCTTCCGACTCAAAGGTAGGTTCCAAAATGATCGCCGAGAAACCGTAGAAATCAAAGTATTTTCAAGATTCCGTAGGCCACGAACCAACACCTGGATTTCCCGCTCCATCATGGCTCGACACTCGCATACTCGAAACACCGGCCGCGGCCCATCCCGCTTCGCGCGCGGGACCAAACCCAAGGGTCCGACGTCGAAACCGGCCGGCATCAGTTTTAACAAAGGAAAAGGGAAGGGGAAGAAGCCCGGTCCGGATGCCCCCGCGAGGCTGGGCGCCCATCCTTCCAAATTGGCGGAGCGAATCGCCGAGATCGCCCCCGATCTCCTCAAGGCGGTCTTCCGGCAAGGGAAACGCGCCTCCTCCATCATCGACGGTTATCCCGACCCGCGACGAGGCTTCGACCCGATCGATCGCCGTCTCATCGCTCGCTCCCTCACGGCCCTGTTTCGATGGTGGGGCTGGATCGAGCCGCTCGGCCTCTCATCGGTGAAGGAGCAACTCCTGCTCGCCTGGATGCTCGACTCGGATCAGGTCCACCCGATTTGCCGGATCTGGGCCAACCAGGTCGGCAAGAATCCCGACGATCTGATCGTCGCCGGCGATGCCCCCAACTGGACGATGCGGGCCGAGGGCTTGAAGCGCTGGTCCGGCGAGCGGACCGTCAACGCCGATCCCTGGCGGCTCTTCCCGGAATGGTTGCGGGAGCAATTGCCCAATCCTCCGGGTGACGCCTCCGCCAAGACGCGCCGACTGGAGTTCTTGCATACCCTTCAGGCTCGTCCCCCGCTCTGGGTCGTCGCCTCGGCGGAATCCGAAAAGGAAGTTTGGGGGATGGTCCGTGAGAAGGAATTGAAACCCTGGATTCATCGCCACATCACGCGAATCGCCAAACTTCCCGCCGAAACCGACCTGCCATCGCTGGATTGCTTCCGAGATGGAAAGCTCTGGATCGAGGACCTTTCTTCCCTCGCGTTGGGGATCGTCTGCGATCCCGATCCGGGCGAGCGCTGGTGGGATGTCTGCGCCGGCTCCGGGCTTCGCTCGCTGAACCTGGCCTCCCAGATGCAAGGGCGAGGCTTCATCGCCGCCACGGTGGAATGGGAACATCAGCGCAAGGAAATCGCAAAGCGGATGCGGCAGACCTCCTACCGCAATGTCGCCGCCAAGATCTGGGACGGCCGAAAGCTGCCCAGCAAGCCCGACAGTTTCGACGGCGTCCTCGTGGACGCGCCTAGTTCGGCCATCGGCAGTTGGCGGCGGATTCCCGACGCCCGCTGGATCGGCGGCGCATCGCAGATCGCAGGCTTCGCCGAACAGCAATCGCGTCTGCTGGATCTCGCGGCCCAGGGGGTCAAGACGGGAGGGTCGCTGGTCTATTCCGTCTCGACCGTCACCCGACAGGAAACAATCGACGTCATCCAGAATTTCCTGACAAATCATCCCGAATTCCGCCTCGCCCCATTCCCACATCCCCTCGACGACACGGCCACCGATGGAATGCTTCAGCTCTGGCCGCAGATCCACGATTGCGACGCCAGATTCATCGCCCGGCTCGTCCGGATTGGGCAGCCGAATTCGTCCCCGAAACCGGCCGACTCGGGTTCACAAAAAACGAGCGCCAGGTCCCCGAAGGATGCGACATCAGGCGCGGCGACCACCGATACAACGCCTGCCGACCAAACTCGGCAGGCCGAAATCGAGGTTCCCCCACATTCACTCGCTTCAGGCGACGAGGCAAATCCTTCGGCACCTGATTCGGTTGAATCTTCCTCCTGACAGCCATGAGCGAAGAACGCCAGCTATGTTTCCGGCCGGGCCGGCGCGTTCATCAAGCGTCTGGCCAGTCGCCTTCGAAGACCTCGGAAGCCGGGCCGGTCATGAAGACGGGATGATCCCCTCCCCGCCATTCGAGTTCAAGATCGCCACCCGGGAGGTGTGCCAGGATCTTCGACGCGGTTCGGTTCGTCAAAATCCCCGCCACGCAGACCGCGCAGGCTCCCGTGCCGCAGGCCAGCGTAACCCCCGAGCCCCGCTCCCATGTCCTCATCGTCACTTCATTGGGAGAGAGGACTTCGACGAAATGAACATTCACCCGCCTGGGGAATGCGGGGTGTCGCTCCAGGATGGGGCCGTACGTTTCGAGCGGAAAACCGGCCACGTCATCCACGAAGATGGTCGCGTGCGGATTACCCATTGAAACCGCCGTGACCTTGAACTCTCGATCCCCCGCCTCGACCGAGACCTCGATCGGCGGATTCCCCGGGAGTAGGGTCGGGATGTCCTGGGCCGCCAGGATGGGCGTCCCCATATCCACGCGGACCCGCCGGACCCGATTGTCGGCCACTTCGAGATCAAGGTTCAGGATGCCTCGTCCGGTCTCGATGGCCACCTGCGACTTGTCGACGATCTTGTGGTCAAAGATGTATTTCGCGACGCAGCGCACGCCGTTGCCGCACATCTCCCCTTCCGAGCCATCGGCATTGAACATTCTCATCCGGGCGTCGGCGCGGTCTGAGGGCATGATCAGGATCAGGCCGTCGGAGCCAATCCCGAAATGCCGGTCGCTCACCGCCATGGCCAACGCCGCCGGATCACCCGGGGGGGGCTGGTCGAACGTGGAAACGTAGACGTAATCGTTGCCCAGCCCGTGCATCTTGGTGAATCTCATGAAGCTCTCGCGTTAGAAAGCGGGTTCATCCGAGGCATCTGCCGCCCCCTTGTCTTTTCCGGACTCGTCAACCTACCTTGAGAGTGAGATTTCGTCGAGTGTTCGCGCGCCAACAGCCTCCGGGGTAGATCCATGCTGGGCATCTCGCCAACCGCCTACGACCTGCGCTTCCCGTTGTTTGGAATCCCCATCCGAGTTCACCCCATGTTCTGGCTGGCCACGGCAATCCTGGCTTCCATGAACATGCAACTTCCGGAGATGTTGCTTTGGATCGGTTGCGCGTTCGTCTCAATTCTCGTCCATGAGCTTGGACACGGCTTGCTCGCGGAACGATACTCGAATTGCCGCGAGATCCTCCTCTATTCCCTCGGCGGCCTCTGCTTTTATTCTCCGGAACCCCGGCGTACTTCGCAGCAGTTGGCCATCGTGCTGGCGGGTCCCGGGGCGGGTTTTTTGCTGTGTCTCGCATTCATG
>CALKTZ010000059.1 GCA_937997355.1 uncultured Planctomycetales bacterium
CCTTCAGGATCATCCTCGCGTCACCATTCCAGGCCAAGCATGAGACAGTTGAGCCCGCTACCAATCCCGAGGAACGCGACCCGGTCGCCGGGGCGGAGGAAATCCCGATCCTCCGCCAACGCGGCCGTCAGCGGGAGCGATACGGTCCCCATGTTGCCCAGGTAGGGGAAGGTCGAGAAGTCCTTATCCTGCGCGATCCCGAGGGTCTGGAGGATCAGCCGCTGGTGAGACGACCCGACCTGGTGGCAAATCACCTTATCGATCTGCGACCTGAGCCAGCCGATCTTGTTCAGGAACGCCTGCCAGGTCTTGAGGCCGAGCTCGACGCCATGATTCAACACGGCCGCCGAGTCGGTCGCCGTGAACTGGCGGAACTGGGTCGCCCCCAAGAGCGGCTTGATCGCCTCGATCCCCCATCGGCAGAGATCGTTGAATTCCGGCGCCGTCCGGATCGCACCGCCGAGGAGCTTGCGGCGACGCTCGGGCGAAAATGATCCGTCGGTCATGAGCACCGCGACGGCCCCCGAGCCCCCCGTCAATGTGGCCAGCGACTTCGTGAAGAACTCCATCGAGCGATCCTGGCGCATCCGCTCGATCATGATCTCGTTGATCTCCCTCGCCGTCTCGCAGGAGACGACCATCCCCGCGCGGATCTGCCCCAGCTCGATCCGATTGGCGATGTCGATGATCCCGTTGAGCACTCCCAGGCAGGCGTTGCTGACGTCGAAGACGACGGTGTCGGAGCCGACGCCTAGCTCGGAGGCGACCCGGCACGCGGTGGCCGGCTCGAAATATTCACGGCAGACCCCACCATAAATCAGGACGTCGATCTCCGAGGCCCGCACGTTCGACGCTTCGAGCGCGCGCTTCGCGGCGGCCGTGGCGCCGTCAGAGAGGAGGTAATCCTTCTCCCACCAACGTCGCTCCGCGATCCCGGTCAGGGCTTCGAGCTGCCCTTCCTTGAGATGGAGGACCTCGTAGAGATCGGACAGTTGCGATTCGAGCTCGGCCGATGAGACGACCACCGGCGGGATCTCGTAGCCGATCGCATCAAGATAGACGTTCGTGTATTTCATCGACGATTCGCGTGCGTCCGATCCGAGGGAGGAAGAAGCGGGAACCGAATGAAAACCGCCAGGAGCGATTCAACCGACGATCCTGAGTGTGAAGCCCTTCATCCGGTAGATCACCTTGCCATCGACCGAGAGGAGGCCGTCGGCACGGAGGAGCCGTCGCGCATCGTCCCGGGCCGTGATCACCGCCTGGACGGTGACGAGGCGATTGGTGGGGATCACCTGCCCCCGATATTCCCAATGGTGCGGCTCGCGGAGAGCGACCGATTCGAACCGGGTGTCGGCGGAGAATCCCCAACGCGCCGACGCTACGACTTTAAGCAGTTGCAGCAAGGATTCCAACCCCAGCGATCCCGGCCAGACCGGGTCCTGATGGAAGTGAGCCCGGAAAAACCAGGCGTCCGGATCGACGCTTGTCGTCCCTTCGATGAATCCGAGCCCCGCCGGCCCCCCGTCGGGGACCAATGCCGTAACCTGATCGATCATCCTCCAGGTCGGGTTCGGAAATGGCGCCGAATCCGGCAGGACCGGGGCTTGCGCAACGGCCCGCTCCGCCGGGGTCGACGCATGAAGGACCGCATCGCGAACGCCGACCTGCTCGGCCAATGCCTCCGGATGGAAAAAACCGAAATAGGTGTCGCCGTCATAAACCAGCCCATCCCGATCGCGGACAGAGAATTCGAAATTCTGGATGATCATCCCCCCGGAGCTCGAGACCTTGGTGCATTTCGCCTCGATCTTCAGCCGTCCGGAGTTCCGGGTCACGGCCGCATGCTGAACGGCCTTGCCCCCCAGGTTGCGGTATTTGAGCGGTTCCGGGCTGGTGAGCGCGGAGCCCATGTAGGAGGAGATCCAGCCGCATGCCTGGAGCGGGATTTCCAGCAGGACGCCGAAGGGCATCGTCTCCTGGCGATCGGCGTCGAAGTACCAGGCGTCCGGCGGCACGTCGTATTCGGCCTCCGCGACGCCGCCGGGAAGCATCGCCCAGGGCTCGACCGTCGTTCGGGCGATCCGGCTCAGGAACTGGTACGGGGGAGCCGGGCGATGAAACGATCTTCATCGAAAGCCCGCAATTTCTCGCCGAACGCCAGCGACGGCTTGCCGATGGCGAATTGGAGGAACTGCTCCTCGTTGAAGATCGCGGGGGGTTCCGGCTCGCTCCGCTCGGCATTTTGCTTCTGCCAGAGCGACTCCAGCTCGCCCCTCGTGGTGCCGGTCAGTTGGAGCGAAAGGTCGGCGATCTCGACGATCGGCTTGCCGTCGGCATACATCATCGCATCGGCGATCGCGTAAGGTTCCGGCCGATAGCCGAGTTCCTTGATCGTCACCTCGTACGTCACCTTGCGGCAGGTTTCGAGCACCTGCCCGCGACAACGCAACCTCGCCCCCACCCCGGGTGCGGGCTCGTAAGCGACCTTGCCGGCATCGCCGACCCATCCCAGACGCATCATGAAAATGCGCAACGTGTGCAAGCATCCCTCATACATCAACGTCCCGGGCATGACTCGGTCGTCGACGAAGTGGCAGACGATGAACCAATCGTCGGGATGGATGTCGGCCTCCGTGCGAATCGTCCCGAGGCCGAACCGCCCGCCATCGGGTTCCAGCATTTCCACACGATCGACGAGCTTCATCAGACCGCCGGGGAGCCGGAGACAGTCAAGCAATCCCAGCCGATCGAAAGGAGCGCCGAAGGCCGCCCTGAAATTGCCGTTTCGTAGCTGCTCGACCTGGTTTTCATGCAGGCGGGTCTCAGCCATGGGGACGAGGTCGGCCCAATCGTCGGGACGAACGCCCGCACGCGGCCGGCGATCGAGGGGACGAGGGACGATCCCCTTGCCGGCGGCAAGCTCGGCCGGCGAGAAGAAGCCGGCGCAGCCGTCCTTCATCGTCATCAAGGGTTCGCCGTCGACCGTGGCCTCGAACCCGAAGCGGAACAGATAGGTCTCATTCTGGCGGAAGAATTCCGTGATCCGGATGTCGTACCGAACCACGTCGCCCGGGCGAGGGAGTCCCCGATGAAACGTGACGGTTGCGTCCAGCAGCCGATAGACCGCCAATCCCCGAGTCTCGAAGTCGATCCCCAGGTATCCCGCCAGGAAGAGGTCGGCCTGCCCCGACTCGATCGCGACGCCCGGCGCGATCCGATCGGCGTTCAGATACCAGCCGTCGTGGAGCACGTCATGTTCCGTGACCACCCGCCCCTGGGTCAGCGTGCGATACGTCCCTTCGATCGTCATGATCCGATCGACCAGCATCAGCGGCTCGTCCGGCAGCCGAACGCGAGTCGGGTACGAATCGATCTGGGCGAACTCAGGACCGAGAACCCTGGCGATCGAGCCGATCGCGAATTCCAGACACTGATCCCGATCGAGGGCGACCGGCTCGGTGGAAACCGGCCGAGTTGTTGTCTTCGATGATCTCGGCTGTGCCTGGACGGCTTCCCATGTCGCCTGCGGCAGCGGCTCGGTTCGTTCCAGGAGCGAGAACTGACGGGCGATCTGCGCACCGATCTGGTCGATGAGATCGTTGGCGACTTTCAGGTAGGCGTCGTGAGCCGAGGCGGCTGCCGATTGCGACTGGAAGAGTTGGTGAGTCAGGGGATCGTGGTCGACCTCCGGCGTGGATGTCTCAAGGCGATTGGGCATGGCGGGCCGAACTTTCGGAGGTTCGAGGTCGTTGATCTCGGGAGTAAATCGAACAGGATTCTCGACGAGGACCGGTTTTGATTTTGGTTGTGGCTTCCGCGTCGGCCTGGGCGACTTCACCGCCGCGAACGGTTGCAGTCCGACCTGGATTTGAAGCTGCCTGATGGGCTTGCCGGTTCGCATGGCCGAGGGTGCCGATTGATCGACTCGCTCGAAGGGCGACAGATCGACGGGCACATTCCAGGCGATCAGATCGGCGAAGAGGCCGAGCATCGCGCCGAGTGGATCGACATTCGACGGACAGGCGGCCCTCGCGAGATGAGGCCGCTCTCCCAGGATCTGGCCGATCATCCGGGTGCAGGACGAGCCCGGCCCCATCTCCAGGAAGACGCGAATCCCATCCCGATAGGCCCGCTCGATGACGGCTGCAAAGTCGATCGTATTGCCCGCTTGCGCGGTGATCGCTTCGGCGGCTGTCTTCCGGTCGGCGTGATAGGGGCGTGCCCAAACTCCGCTATAGAATGGCAGATCCAACATTTGGGTTGGAAGATCGTGCAGCTCGCGATATTCCCGCTCGACCAGAGCACCGATCGGGCAATGGACCGTGCTCACGGCCGGGATCTCGATGAATGGCGATCCCAGCTTCCGGACGAATTCCCGCACTGCCTCACCCCGGCCGCCGATCACGCATTCCTGGGGCGAATTGACGATCAGCAGGAAAACCGATCGGTTCCCCCGGAGCATCTCTCTCACGCGATCGGGAGAACAGACGAGAATCCCGGCCGTCCAGTCGACGGTCTGATTGCCGGGGATCGACCAGAAGCGCCGGGCGGCGTTCGAGGCACCGGCCAACTCGGTTCGAAATAGCGGAGACGTCTGGATTCTCCGCAGCAGCTCATCACGATCGTCCCACGCGCGGAGCGCGACGAACGCCGCGGTCTCTCCCATGCTGTAGCCGATCGCCGCGTCGGGCTCGATCCCATGGCGACGGACGATGTCGGTCGCGAGGCAGCCGACCACCACCTGACCGACGATCACGTCGACATGGTCGGCGAACAATTTGGGGACTGGCTCGGTCCAGTAAGTCCCGCGAGTGATCTGGTCGCGAAACCGCTCGCATTCCCGCTCTTGCCGGCGCATCACGTCGGGCCATAGCGCGGAGATCTCTCGTCCCATCTCGGCATATGTATTGCCGAGCCCGGGGTAAATGAAGGCGACTCCCGGAGATTCGCGGAGCGGAGGACCGGGGAGCGCGAGATAGTCACGTTGGCCGGGCCTCCGGATCGACCTGGCCGCCATTCCCGATAGGCGATCCCGCGCTTCGCGGAGTTGCGTTTGCAATGACTCGTGACCACTCGCGACGATGGCGATGTTTCGCCGTCCTTCGTCCCGGCCCGATGAAACTTGCCGCCGGTGACGTGCCAGATCGGCGATCGAGCCTTCATGTTCTTCCAGCAGACGACCGAGCGACTCGGCCTGGGAAATCAGGCCCGCGTCGTCCGCCGCGCCGAGCGCGAAGATCGCCCGGTCAAGCTCCCCGAGCGGGTTCGATCGTTCGTTGACGCTTTTCGGATTCCGCTCTCCAGGGAACTCCTCGAGCACGATCCTGGTCAGCGATCCGGCGAGCCCCGCCGCACACACGGCGGCGCGTCGCGGGCCGTCGTCGCGATTGACCGCCCAGAATCGGGGTCCGACCGAAAACGCCCTTTCGGGAGCCGGCCGCAAACCAGCAGGCGTTTCTCGGGGAAGGAGCTGCTGATAGACGGACAGGGCCGCCTTGAGGATGGAAACCAGGCCGGAAGCGGCCCCCGCATAACCCAGGAGACCTTGCGTCCCCCCGATCACACAACCTGGGGCGTCGTGCGACCGGAGCCCCGATCTATCGAGGAGCCAATCGAGCCGATAGGGATTGTCAATCGCTTCGAGCACCTCGACCTGGCCGAGCGACTCTGCCCCCGGCTGAGCGGAAATCGGCGGGAGCGCGGGCGAATTCTCGTCGAAGCAGGTAGCGGCGTCGGCATCCCGGATGACGGCATAGATCCGGTCGCGATCGCGGATCGCGTCATCGAGCCGCTTTAGGACGAGGGCGCCGGCACCGTCGCAGGGGGGGATTTGCGCGTTGTCCGCGAGTTGGGCCGTCGCCGCCCGTATCCTCGGGTCGGAGGGGAAGTCGATGGCCCCGACGATGGCCGCGTCCAGGACGCCGGTCCGCAGGCAATCGACGGCGACCAGGATTGCCTGATTCCCCGACGTCTCGTCGTCGGAAATCGTGAAGCTGGGACCGCCCAGGTGAAATTCCCGGGCGACTCGGCTCGCTACCAGGCCACCGAGCGCCCCCATCGTCCGATTCGCGGTCAGCGGGGGACCGGCCGAGTCTCGCAGTTTTTCGAGCCAGGCGCCTCGCTCCGCATCGGTTGCTTCGAATGCAAGTTGCTCGTCCCAATCGCGGACCCGCTCGGGCATGGTCCATCGGAGTTGATAATTGGTGCTGTTGAGGTCGAGCCCGATCCCGATGAGGACCCCCGTCTTGAGGGCGCGGAGGGGCTCCCAGACCGAGTCGGCGATGGCCTCATGCGCAACCTTGAGCATCAACGACTGCTGGGGCAAGATCGCCTCAAGCTCGATCGGGGGAATCCGGAACTGGTCCAGCCGCACCGGGAAATCGGCGATCGTCTCGTCGGTTGCGGCGGAACCGGGCCGATCCCCGTTCAGCACCCGGGACTGGAACTCCCGGAGGTTGGTGCTGGAGCCGAAATGCGCCGCCATCCCCACGATCACGATCGGGGCATCGACCGATCGAACGGCCTTTGATTGCTCCCGAGATCGAGGGATGTATTCCTCGATCAGGACATGGGCATTGATCCCGCCGAAACCGAAGGCGCTGAGCGCGGCCCGCCGTGGTTGTCCATCATCGCGGCGGTTCCAGGTTTCCGGACGGCCGAGGACCCGGAACGGACTCCCTTCCAGGTCGAGCTTCGGCGCGGGGCGTTCGAAGTTCGCCGTCGGCGGGAGGATACCTTCGCGAAGGGCCAGCAGGACCTTGAGGAGCCCGACCGAGCCGGCGGCCGTCAGGGCATGGCCGTAGTTCGATTTCGCCGAACCGATCACGCACTTTTGCGCGGCCTCGCGATGCGGGACCGACTCCCACAGGGTCTTGAGGCTCTGGACCTCGACGGCGTCTCCCAGCGGGGTCCCCGTGGCGTGGCATTCGATGAGGTCGACGTCTTGCGGCGACCAGCCCGCCTGGGCATAGGCCCCGCGCATGGCCCGGAGCTGCCCCTCGCTGCTGGGCGCGAGGAGATCCCCCCGCACGTCGTTGGAGAGGCCGATCCCGGCGATCAGGCCGTGAATCCGGTCCCCCTGCGCAACGGCATCACTCAACCGCTTGAGGACGAACATCCCCGAGCCTTCGCCGACGACCAGGCCATCCCCATGGGCATCGAACGGGGCGGGCTTCCCTCGGGCGGACAAGGCACGAAGCTGCGAGAAGCCCATCTGCGTGAAGAGGGGATCGGGGCGAGAGAGCCCCCCGGCGATCATGGCGTCGGCCCGGCCGCTCTTCAACTCCGCGACGGCCAACGCCAATGCGTAGAACGACGAGGCACACGCCGCATCGAGCGTGAACGCCCTGCCGTTCAGTCCGAGGGCGCGCGCGACCAATTTAGCCGGCAGCCCCGCCGGGAAGACGTTGATCGGGGCGACCGGCGACCGTTCCCGCGTCGACTCCGGGAGCCCCTGCGCGGCCTCGAATTCCGCCGCGAGAATCTGGCGGGAAAACTCGGTGGAGGTTTCGGTCGGCAGGACGATATGCCCGAGGATCACGCCGACCCGGCCATGATCCAAGGCAGCCGTTTGCGCACTCCCCCAGGCATGCCGGGCGGCATACAACGCCAGGCGATGGAGCGGGTCGAGCGTATCGAGAAGCTCCGGATCAAGCTTCAGGCTGGAGGGATTCCAGGGGAAGTCGCCGACGAATCCGCCGCGAGTGGAATAGACCGTGTCGGGATTGGCGACCCGGGGGTCGAACAGCTCGGACGAATTGAGCGGCCAGCGACCGCGCGGGATGGGCCCCGTGCAGTCGCGAGCATTGACGATGTTCGCCCAGAATTCCTGGAGGTTCGCCGCGCCGGGGAAGATTCCCGCCATCCCGACGATCGCGATGGGCTCATTAATGGCCATGGTCGATCCTTCGCGCGAATGTCAGGACACTCGCGCAATTTCCCCCGACACCAGCCGGTTCCGGCGGAACGCCTGATTCAGCGAGGAATCGAGGACGCATTCGTAGGAATCGATCCGCGCCACGAGCTTGCCTTCGTCGTCGAGGAACTCCATCTCGGCGACCACGCGATGATCGGAAGCCTGGAGGATTCGGGCGACCACGCGAACGCCATCGGCCGGGAACGCGCGGCGGTACTGGCGATACGAGCCGATGGCCGTGGGGAGGGAATTGATCCCGAGGACGTCACGCCCCCAGAGGATGACCAACTGGATCGCGCAATCGACCGCGAGCGGATCGGTCAGCCAGGTCCTACGGAAGGGGGCATCGAACCAGGCCGAGGGGGTCGGCGAGACCGCAACTCGGGCCGCGATGCACCGCTTCCCTTGCCCCTCAATCCGGCTGATGCCCTGGAAGTCGGCTCCATGGAACAGGATGTCTCCGTAGATCGACTCGGCCGGCCAGCGAGGGGACGCCAGGTCCAGCTCCGTCGAATCGGCCGAGCCGGTGGCCAGGCGATCGGCCAGGACGACATCGGCCCGTGCGTGAGTCACCTGGCGGCCGTTCGAGCTGAGGGTGCCGATCAGCTCGACGGGGACGACGAATTCCCCGTCTCGCCGGGTGGCCTTCCCGGCTCGAAGTTGGACCGAAACTCCCTGATTTCCTCGCAGCACGATCCCCTTCAGGAGTCGCAGATCGTTCACGCCGCGTACCACCAGGCCGGGATTGCGCTGCAAGGCCGCCTCGCAGAGCCATTCCTGGATCAAGGCGATCGGCACGACCGCATGCCCGTCGATGACATGCGAATGCAAAATCGGCGACGTTTCCAGGTCGATGGTCCGTTCCATCACGGTCCGGAATTGCCGGTCGCCGTCTCCCTCGGCGGTCTGAGCGTTCGGCTTCGACGTCAACCCGGCATCCGCATGGACTCGCGCCGGGTCAAGCTCGCGAGGGAGTTCACCAGCCAGCACGACAACCTCGACGGGCTGCCGCCCTCCTCGACGATAGCGATCCACCAGCAGGCGGGCGCCGGCATCCAGCGGGATCAGCCCCAATCCTTCCGATTCGAACAACTGCTTGAGGGCGGGCGTGACCATGCCGCCATCCCACGGCCCCCAGTTGAACGAGCCGACGAAGCAGTTCGGCAACATCACGCTCTGCCGCTGCGCCCACTTGTTCAAGGTCTCGTTGGCCGCCGCATAGGCGATCTGACCGATCCGGCCGAACCGCGCGGTCGTGGAAGAGAACAGCGCCAACATCTTCAAGGATTGGGGATCGAGCGATTCGAACAGGTTGTGCAGCCCCTGGATCTTGGTGCTGAAGACCCGCGCGAATTGCTCATCGGTCAGATCCTCGATCCGGCGATCGGCGAGCACACCGGCCCCGTGGATCAGGCCTCGGACCGGCCCGTGCTGGGCCTGGACCGATCGGAGCACGTCACGAACCGATCCGGCGTCGAGGACATCCACCGCGTGGTAGTACGCCTTCCCTCCGGCGGCGCGAATCCGCTCGACGTTCCGGGCAATCTCGCGCTGGGCCAGGATCTGCTGGGTCAGATCATTGATCGCCTGAGGGGTGCGGGCCCATTGATGATGTTGCAGAATCCCCTTCTTGATTTCCATCTCGCCGTTCAAGGGGGCAAGCCAATGGGGCTCACCGACCGGCTCCGGTGTGCGGCCCAGGAGGATGATGGTCGGCTGAAATGCCCCGGCCAGTTCGACGGCGACCTCGGCCGTCACCCCGCGAGCCCCGCCGCTGATGACCACCACGTCCTGGGGATTCAGGTGCCGTGCCGAGCCCCCCTTCCCCTCGGACGATCCGACCTCCGGGGCGAGGTCGATCCGCACCCCGCCGTCTCGGCAGAGACCAACCTCGGCGGGGCCTGTGTGGACAAGCTCATCGACGATGAAGGCGGCGATTTCCTCGGGCGAATTCCCGGCGGGATCGACGTCGAGGGCTTTCGATTGAATCTCGGGCCACTCCAGCCGGGCCGTCTTGGAGAGCCCGGCCAATCCGCCCGAACGCGGGTCCGCAGCCTGGCTCAGCCCGACGCCGGAGAGCCCGAATTGCCCGTCGAGCATGGAGACCGTCACCAGGGTGGGGGTCGCCGAGGAACCGGCGGCCCGACGCAATGCGCCCCCCGCGATCTTCAGGAGGT
>CALKTZ010000060.1 GCA_937997355.1 uncultured Planctomycetales bacterium
TTGCGCCCCGGGGGCTCCTCGCTGGCGCTCGTCGACCCCGGCCACCCTTCACCGACCGTATTTCTCCATGGAGACTTGCACTTCGTCCCGCGAAAAAGGGGACAGGCACGGCGCTCCGCTTCGAGCCAGTCCCCATTTTCGCTTCAGTTGGTATTCGCTCCGAAACATCCCATCACTTCTTGGCGACGGCCGCCGAGTTCTCCGCATACAGCTCCTTGAGGAGCTTGATGGCGGCATCGACGAGCATCTCCCCCGACCCCGCGGCGCAACGGGCGCTCACCACCTCATAATTCCCCTGGGTATAGGCGCGCAGGGTGGGGATGTAGCCGATCGCCCCGTTGGCCAGCTCGGCGATCGTCGTTTGCGGGAACGGCGAATCCTGCTTGATGGCCAGCCCGATCTCCACGAAGATTTCGCCCGGCAGCGAAACCCAGGCCACGTCGGTGCCGAGGGCAATCACCTGCACCTCCACCGGGATCGGCTCGCCGTGGCGCGCCTCCGAATCGAGCACCCGATACGCCCAGACGGCGTCCAGGAAGTTCGGCGGATTCTTCGTCTGATTGGCCCGGTGCTGTTCGACGATCGCCTTCGCCTTGGGGAGATCCTCGGCGGAGAACGGGGCCAGGGGGAGATTCACCGTCACCGACTTCGCCTTCAGCGGCCCCGGCGCGACCGGCTTCAGGTCGGGCCAGGCTTTCAGGATCGAGCCCGTGAGGATGATCCCCATCCGCTCGGCATTGGCGGGTCCCCCCTGCGGCTCGGCCCATTTCACGTTGATGTGGTTGATGTCGCCGCAGCACCCGCTGGTGTAGCAGGTGACCATCCCCGCCCCCTTCACCTGCCCCATCAGCCGGGAGATCGTGCCCGGCATGTCGGCCGAGAAGAACGCGCCGCCGACGTTGTCGAGGTGGACCGGATGATTCACGTAAGTCATCAGCGGCGCGCGATCCTTGGCCGCTTCGGCATAAACGATATCGACGTCCGGGTCGATCGGCCCGGCCGGCTTGTGGATCTTGGGGTTCAGCTTGCCGGGGTTCCAGCCGACCGTCCCGTCCTTCATGTGGAACCGGCGGTTGAAGGCGATGCCGGTTTCGGCACCGCGAGCCGCCAGGATCTTCGCGTCGACGAGCCTGGCCTCGGCCTCCTTCACGGTCTGGGCAATCCGCTTGGGGAGTTCCGCATTCCATTCCTGGGTCAGCGGATTCTTGCCGCCGAACTCGGCGTCTCGCGAGCCTCTGCCGGTGAGGATCGGCCCGGTGTGGGCGTGCGTCGCGCTGATCATCACGTTGAGGCCCGGGACCTTGGTGATGCGCTCGATCTCCGCGCGGGCATCCTCGACCATCCCCCGGGAGGTGCTGATCAGGTCGAGCGAGACCAGGGCCGCCCGGACGCCGTCGCGCTCCAGCACCACCGCCTTGGCGAACAGGTCGTCACGAATGCCCTCCGACTTGCGTTCGAAATAGTAGCCCGCCATCGGGGTTCCCACCTTGGGCGTGATGACGACCGACGCGGCCCCCACCTTCGTCTCCTCGGCGAAAATCGCCCCGCCCGGGCAGGCCGACCACGAAACGACCAAAGCAACCAGCAGAGTTCGGACGATCATGATGAATGAGGCTCCGTGAATTCGCTGAGAACGTCTCTCCCCGCTCGATGTAACCCGATCCACGGCCGGATGTGAACCGGCTAGTCCCTCGGGGTGTCTGGACCTTGGTGCGATTGCGACCATTTCGTCTGGACGAAATTTGCGCGAAAACATATTTTTCCGGATCACCCTCATGACACGTCTCTCCCAGCCAAATCGCGGAATTTCTTGTCATCGGGCCGGGCATTTTTTCCGGGAATTTTCGGAAATGTCGTAACCGCGATGAATTTCCAGATCACATTCCAGGAAGTGGCCCGATTCTTGCAGATGTCCTATGTTGCCTACGGAGTTCTTGATTGAGCCAGGAGAGGAGCGGGCAAGTTCGGCCCCGAATTTCTTCAAGCTCCACGATCAACCCCGGCCCGAAAAATACCGTTTCCCTCAGATTTTCCGAAAGGTGCTTCGGTTTTTTTCCGTCTCGCGCGAGCCACTCATTTTTCGTAGCAGGCACAACCAACCCCTGATCAGGGAGGCCTTCAAAATGAGGCAGCTTGGTGACTTACTCGTTTGGTGCATCGTGGTTGCGGTGGTTGCGGGCGTCATCTATTTCACGCCGCACATCATCCAGCAGGTTTCCAACACGGGATCGCTGACCTTCGCCCCCCACATGCACAGCTCCAATTGTCCCATCCCGTGCGGTCAACTTTCTCAGGATATCCCGTGATTTCTTGAGCTTCTCCGTTCACTCGTCCCCTTGCTTTTGATCTCCCCGGATTTTTGCATCCTCGCGCCCCTAGCGCTCCCACCTTGATGCACAACGTTCCCAAGCTTGCCGGGATGCCCGTTTCCGGTTTTGAGCGAACGTTCAATCCAAGCGCGATTTCGACGCTTGGTGCTTGATTTCAGGGCAGCGGCCACACTCGCGTCATCTCGGACGTTCGGTGTGCGCGCAGGGCTTGTCTTCGAAGCGATCCGGTCATCCGTTCTCTCCCCCGAGCCCCGAGCGCGCAACGCCTGGCGATTTGCCCGGTCGTCCGCGCCCGGGGCTCTTGACATTCCGGAAATCGCGATTTCGACGGGGCCGGAAGGCCACCGCCGTCGGTGGAAAATGCGCGAACGAACCCAATTCTCACGAACGAACCCAATCGCTGTGCTCCGAGCCAGTTCCCCTTTTCCGCCGAACGAACCCATTCGCGCCGAACAGGAACCGCGCGAACGAACCCAATCGCGCCGAACAGGAACCGCGCGAACGAACCCAATTCTCACGAACGAACCCAATCGCCATGGCCATGACGGGACAATGTCTCATCCAAGCTTTTCGGTTCGCTCATCGGATATTCACGGAGGGGTTGTAGGCTGTCACCATGTTCGAGATGAATTGATTTCAGGTGTTCGGCCTCGCCGCGATGTTTGAGTCCTGTGTTCGGCTCGGCGAGGCTCCAGCGGGAAACCCCGTTTCCCCATCGTGAGTTTCGCATGATGAATCGAGAATTTCGGAATTCCAGGGCTTCGACCTCCCCCGGGGGCTTCACCCTGATCGAGCTCCTGGTGGTGATCGCCATCATCGCCGTGCTGATCGCCCTCTTGCTGCCGGCGGTGCAATCGGCCCGAGAGGCCGCCCGGCGGGCCTCGTGCATCAACAATCTCAAGCAGATCGGCCTGGGGCTGCATAACTACGAGAGCGCCAACCAGGCATTCCCCCCGACGACGATCCTGGTCCCCTCGCCGACCGGGGCCTTCGGCTCCTACACCGACCCAGTCACCGGCTCCAACTGGCTGTTCGAATCGTCCTGGAGCGCGTTCGCCCGGATCGCCCCGTTCTGGGAGCAGGGGTCGTTCTACAACGCGATCAACTTCAACTGGACCTACAGCGCGCCGATGAACACGACGGTGTCGAACACGCCGCTGGCCCTGCTCTACTGCCCGAGCGATCCCGGCTCGCGCATCGACGACGGCTCGCTGGGCAACACGCTGGTCGCCACCACGAGCTACGGCACCTGCGACGGCGATTGGTACGTCCACTCGATCAACTGGGGCGCGGCCAACACGATCGGCCCTCGGAACAGCGCCCTGTTCGGGCCGAACTACGCTCGGTCGATCTCGACGGTCTCCGACGGCCTCTCCAACACGCTGGCCGTCTCGGAAGGGACCATCGGCCACGGCCAGTTCCGGAGCTGCCAGAAGGCGAACACCGCCGTCAACGACGGCGTGACCGGGATCGGCGACTGGAGCCCGACCAACACGCCGGCGCCGGGAGCCCCGTCGAAGGCCGCCCTCGCCGCGCTGATCGGCAAGTGCGGCACCGCGACCGGGAAGGTCAAGGCCGGCGGGCCGATCGGACACAGCCGGTGGTGCAACGGCGGCGTCTATTACTCGGGCTTCACCACCGCGATGACCCCGAATTCCACCGTCCGGGCCGTCAGCCGGGCGACCGGCTACGCCAACGCCGGGCAGAACATCCCCCAGGACTGGGACTCGGTCGACGAGAACGACGGGGGCCCCACCTACATGTCCCTCGAAGCCAGCAGCCGGCACCCCGGCGGCGTGAATTCCCTCCTCGCCGACGGCAGCGTCCGGTTCGTCAAGGACACCATCGCCCCCACCGCATGGCGCGGCATGGGCACGATCGCCGGTGGCGAAGTGATCTCCGCCGATCAATATTGATCCGACACCAAATCATTTCCCCGGACATGGGGTCGGGTGCCCCGCACGACCATCCGGCCCCATGTTCCCCACCTCCTGAAACAAACCTCGTTCCGAAGCCGCTGACCAAAACTTTTCCGAAGCCGACGACCAAAGTTCCATCGACGACCAAAAAAATCGCACCAAGGACGCCGAACGAATTCCGCAGGACGAAAGACACCGGGCGAGACCCCAAGGCGACATCCGAACCTGGCTGAAGGCCGCTGACCAACCCTTTTCCGAAGCCGACGACCAAAGCCCAAACAACGACCGAAAAAATCGCATCAAAGACGCCGAATGAATTCCGATCGAATCGCGTTTTCCCCGATCTTCCGAGCGAGGTAAGGACCGTCGCCATGTTTCGCAGCTTCCGAATGTTGATCGCGGGTTCGATTGTGCTCCTGGCCGGTTCCGGCTGCGGGTCGCAATCGAATCAAGCGGTCTTCTCGGGCAAAACCCTCCCCGTGAAGGGGATCGTCACCTACAAGGGGAAGCCCCTCACTCGGGGGACCGTCCGCTTCGAGCCCGACGCCGGCCGGGAGGCGCAAGGGAAGATCGGCCCCGACGGCACGTTCACACTCACCACCTTCCAACCCGGAGACGGCGCCCAGCCGGGAATTCACCGGGTCGCCGTGTTCACCTCCAGGAAGAGGGAGATCCCCTCGCGGTATTCCAACTTCTCCCTCTCGGGGATCGAGATGGAAGTCCTCGCCGACCGCGCCGAATACGCGATCAACCTGGATTGAATTGAGCGAATCGAATCGACTCGCCGAAGCGAGAACGGGAACGCCGTTTCGGCGGATTTCCGGGTGCCACGGCTTATTTGACCCGGATACGATCCCAAGGTTGAGCCGACACGGGTCGGGACGCTCCGCGGCACCCGGAAATATCATCGGCTCAACATCAAAACATATCCCCCCTCTCGGAGGGGGGACACAGAGAGGTTCTTCGATGCGATGCCTCTGCCTCATCCACCCCTTGTAGTCCCCCTTGGTAAGGGGGACGGATGGGTTCCGGAGATTTTCAGTCTCGGTTCGGCGCGTGCCACCGGACAACCCCGCCGAAACCCACGACCGAAGGTCTCCCAAATCTTGG
>CALKTZ010000061.1 GCA_937997355.1 uncultured Planctomycetales bacterium
CCGGCCAGGAGGATCGACCTGGTTTGCATGAAGGAAGCCCAGAAACGAGGACGACAACGGATGGTGTGGACGGCAGGCGGATGTCAAAAGCGAGCAACTCGGATTATCCCTTTCCGTCGCCGGGAAGGTCAAACATAATTCAAACAATCGAAGGCCAGGCCGAGTGAACGGAAGTCGCCTCCCGGGGGGGGTTCCGTGCATCGCTTGACATCGAACGGCGCGATCCGGAACATCGATCGGCACCAATTGTTGATTTTTGACGCCGAGAAGAGACAGGGCGATTTCAAGAAGGGGTCGGGGCGGCATGTGGAGAGCGAGATCGTCGGCGACCGAGGTCGCGGATCCACCGGAGAAATCGAAGGGGCGTCCATCCAGCATGTCGCTGAGGCGCAAGCTCGTTCTCAAATTCGCGGCCTTCATGCGCTGGCTGCACATCTATCTCTCGATGCTCGGCCTGGGGACCCTCCTCTTCTTCAGCCTCACGGGGATCACCCTCAATCATCCCGATTGGTTCTCCTCCGGGCCGGAAACGACGACCGAATCGCGCGGGCGCATGCTCCCCGACTGGCTCCAGGGGGAGCCGCCGCCGGAGAGCGCCCCGGTCGACCGGGCCGAAGGGGCGGCGTCCCGGACGGTCGACAAGCTGAAGATCGTCGAATATCTGCGGGGCGCGCACGGGGTCCGCGGCGCGCTGGCCGACTTCCAGATCGACGAGCAGGAGTGCGTCGTCTCGTTCAAGGGGGCCGGGTACGCCGCCGACGCCTTCATCGAGCGAGAATCGGGCGAATATCGGATCACCGAAACCCAGCACAGCCTGGTCTCGATGCTCAACGATCTCCACAAGGGGCGCGACACGGGCAGGGCCTGGTCGTGGGTCATCGACGTCTCGGCCGGCATGCTCAGCCTCTCGTCCCTCTCGGGGATGATCCTGCTGCTGTACATCAAGCGGCGGCGGCGGCTCGGCATCCTGACGGGCATCCTGGGCGCGCTCGTGCTCACGGCCATCGCCTATTACTTCGTCCCGTGATCGGGGCGGAAATGGGGTCTCGCTCGAAGCGGCTCCGGGACGTCACTCCTCGACAGGGGCACTCCTAAAGGATAAGGTGACGAACAGCGACCTGTCCGGCGATCCTCTTCCCCGTGCGCCAGGAGTTTCGACCATGATCCGAATGAAGCTGGCACCCCTGTGGGCGGCCTCGGCAATCCTCCTGGGGGGGCTTCCCGCCGCCGCGAGCCAGGACAGACCCAATGTCCTGCTGATCACGGTGGACGACATGAATGCCGACCTCGGATGCTACGGGCACCCGCTGGTCAAGTCGCCGAACATCGATCGGCTCGCGGCCCGCGGCGTCCGCTTCGATCGCGCCTACTGCCAGTTCCCGCTCTGCAACCCGAGCCGGGTGTCGTTCCTCACGGGATTGCGCCCGGACACGACCCGGGTGTTCGACCTCCAGACCGACTTCCGCAAGTCGACGATGCCCGACGTGGTGACACTGCCCCAGCTCTTCATGAAGGCCGGATATTTCACCGCCCGGGTCGGGAAGATCTTCCACTACGGCGTGCCCGGCGACATCGGCACCAACGGGCTCGACGACGCGGCCTCATGGAACCAGCGGTTTAACCCGAGCGGGCGAGATCGGACCGAGCAGGACAAGCTCAAGATCCTCTCCCCCGTGAAGAGGATCGGCAGCTCGATGACCGTCCTCGAAGCCGAGGGAAAGGACGAGGAGCAGACCGACGGCATGACGGCCACCAGGGCGATCAGCCTCATGGAGGAGCACGCCGGAAAGCCGTTCTTCATCGCGGCCGGCTTCTTCCGGCCGCACTGCCCCTACATCGCCCCGAAGGCCTATTTCGAGCCGTACCCGCTCGACAAGATCACGATGCCGAGCGAGCCGCCGGGCCACCTCGACACGCTCCTCCCCGCGACCAAGGGCTCGACCGTCCCTTACCCGTACTTCGGCGTCACCCCGGACACGGCCCGGGAGGCCAAGCGGGCCTATTACGCCACGATCAGCTTTGCCGACGCCCAGGTGGGCCGGCTGCTCGACGCCCTCGACCGGCTCAAGCTCTCGGATCGGACGATCGTCGTGTTCCTGAGCGACCACGGCTACCACCTGGCGGAACATGGCCTCTGGATGAAGCAGAGCCTGTTCGAAGAATCGGCCCGGGTGCCCCTGATCATCGCCGCGCCGGGGAAGACGAAGGGGAAGGGGAAGATGTCTCCCCGGACCGTGGAACTCCTGGACCTCTACCCCACGCTCGCCGGGCTGGCCGGGCTGAAGCCGCCGGCAAACCTCCAGGGGGCGAGCCTGGAACCATTGCTCGCGAATCCCTCGGCCGAGTGGAAGCGCCCGGCGTTCGTCCAGGTGTCGCGCAACGACTTCTCGGGGCATTCCGTCCGCACGGAGCGCTGGCGTTACATCGAGTGGGACAACGGCAAGCGAGGCACCGAGCTCTACGACGAGGTCGCCGACCCGCACGAATTCCACAACCTCGCGAACGACCCGGCCCAGGCCCGGGTCGTCGAGGAACTCCGGGCGCTCATCCGGAAGAACTGGCCGGCCGGCTCGCCGTCGAACGAAGGCCCGGGCACCCCCGAGGGGAATGCGCGCGTGAAGAAGGCGGCGTGACGAGTTGCCGGGCGCGCGCGGGCGATTCACCGCCCCTCATTCACGCCACCGGGCCGGCGGGAGCGGCCCGCATGCGTGAGGCGAGGGATTCGGGTGCCGAGGGCGTGGGCCGCTATTCGATCATTCCGCGGCGGCCGTCAGGAGCGCATGAGGGCCCCTCGCGAGATTGGCGATCCGGGATCGGGTCGGGACGACCGGATTGGAGAATTCCCGGAAAAGCTCCTCGTGTTCGAGGTCGGCGATGGAATTGACGATCATGTGCGGCTGGTAGGCGTAGGATTCCACGTCCTCGTGATTCGTGCCTCCGCTCAGCACCAGGATGCTCTTGAAGCCGAGCTGCACGCCGCCGAGGATGTCGGTCTCCATCGTGTCGCCGATGACGATCGTCTGGTCGGTCGTCAGCCCGAGTTCCTTGCGGGCCGCGCGGAGCATGTAAGGGCTCGGCTTGCCGACGCTGAAGGCTTTCACGCCGCCGGCCGTCTCCAGCATGGCCACGGTCGCGCCGCAGCCGGGTCGGAGGCCGGCCTCGGTGGGACAGTTCGGGTCGAGGTTGGTGGCGATCAGCTTGGCGCCGCCGAGGATCATCCGGAGTGCCGCCTCGACCATCTCGAAGCTGATGATCCGCCCCTCGCCGACCACGACGTAGTCGGGGTCCTTGTCGACGATCGAATAGCCCGATTCGTGCAGGGCCGTGAGCAGGCCCCCCTCGCCGATCACGAAGGCCGTCCCCCGGGGCTTCTGCTGGGCCAGGAACCGCGCGGTGGCCATGGCGCAGGTGTAGACATGCTCCTCCTCGACGTCGATCCCCAGTCGCTGCAATCGGGTCGCGATGTCGCGACGGTTGCGCTGGCTGTTGTTGGTCAGGAATCGGAAGGGGACGTCCGCGCGACGGAGCCCATTGATGAAATGGTCCGCCCCGGGGATGAGATGGCCTCCCCGATAAATCACCCCGTCCATGTCGATCAAATAACCAATCATTACAAAAGCATCTCCTCGGCCAATCGTATGGAACCGGGCCAAGCCGAGATCCCGGGCGTTGAACGCCCGAAGGCCGATCGCCCGGCATGGCCACCGGAGGGGAGCGTGATCCCCTCGGGAGACAGGCTTTCGCAAAGGTCATACCATAAGCCGGATCAGGGAACGGCCACGCCTAGCGGCCGTCCGCAACCTCGGCTCGCGACTGGACGTTAGGGCCGGGCAGACCTTCCGCCGCGAAGATCCGATGAAGATGCACGACGGGGCAACTGCCCACTTTTCGGGCATGGCCGGCCGGGGGATCTCAGAATCGTTGCGATTGAATAGACTCGCGAAAAAGGGGACGGCCTCGGAACGGAGTACCATGCCTATCTCTCTTGGCTCGTGATGGATTCCGGGGTGAACTTTGAATTCTGTCCCGCATCGGCCGGTGAAGGGTGGCCGGGGCAAAGTGAGCCCGGCAGGGCGAGCATGCCCCGGAGTCCCGACGCCCTGCCTGCTCCCCGGGGCACGCGGGCGTGTCACGCGACATCACGCTTTGCCCCGGCCACCCGGCCGGTGGTTTCGGCGGGGTCGTCCGGTGGCACGCGCCGAGCAGGAAAACGCGTGAACACGCAAATACGTCCCCCCTTGCAAGGGGGAAAACAGGGGGGTTCTTCGGTACGAAGCCCTTGCTTCATCCACCCCCCGTAGCCCCCCTTGGCAAGGGGGGCGGATCGGATTCGGAGACCTTCGGTCGCGGGTTTCGGCGGGGTTGGAGGGTTCATCGAAGGCCAGGAGCTTGCGGCGGTGAACGGAAGATTTCAAGATGTCGGCGCGGCTCCCGATTGGTTTGCGAGGGATCATCGATCCTTGTTCAAGCAAGCGACCCGGACGCGTTCCGGAACCAGAGAAGAGGCACGATGAGCGACTCGATTGCGAAGAGTTACGACGAGCTGCCGTACGAGAGTCATTTCAACCTCCTCTCGCACCCCGATCGCCTGGCGTCGATGGCATCGCTGTTCGGGCTGGAGGCCCCGCCGCCGGCCCGTTGCCGGGTGCTCGAATTGGGGTGCGGCGTGGGGGGGAACCTCCTCTGCACGGCGCAGTCGCTCCCGGAGTCCGAGTTCGTCGGGATCGACCTGTCTCCTCGCCAGATCGCCGACGGCCGGGCGATGGCGGACGGCCTGGGGTTGAAGAACGTCACCCAGAAGGCGATGAGCCTGATGGATGTCGGCACCGACTTCGGCGAGTTCGACTACATCCTCTGTCACGGCGTCTATTCCTGGGTGCCGGAGGCGGTGCAGGCCAGGATTCTGGAGATCGGCGCGCAGCACCTCGCCCCCCGGGGGGTGTTTTATCTGAGCTACAACGTCTACCCCGGCTGGCATCAGCGGGCCGTGGCGCGCGAGGCGATGCGGTATCACACCCGTCATCTCACCGACCCGCTGGAACGGGTGAAGCGAGGCCGGCAGTTCCTCGACTTCCTTGCGGCGTCCACCATCCCCCCGAATACCCCGTATTCCCTGGCACTTCAGCAGGAGATCGACCTGCTGAAGAAGGTCAGCGATACCTATGTATTCCACGAGCACCTGGAGGACGAGAACCGGCCGGTCTACTTCCATGAGCTTGCGGAGCGGGCCGCCGGGGTCGGCCTGCAATACCTGAGCGCCGCGTGGTTCAACCTGCTGGAGGCGAGCGTCCCCCCGCAGGTCCGCGCGTCGCTCGATGGCTTCGCCGACGACCGGATCGGCCGCGAGCAGTATCTCGATCTCATCCTGAACCGGACCTTTCGCCAGAGCCTGCTCTGCCGCCAGTCGGCCCCGGTTCGGCCGTCGCCATCGGCCGAGGCGATCCCCGGGCTCCTCTTCACGGCGATGTCGCAGCCCGAATCCGCCGCCCCCGACCTCGTCTCCGGGCAACCCGAGCCGTTCCTCACGATGTCGGGCGATCGGGTCAACATCGACTCGCCCCGGATCAAGGCGGCGATCGTCGCGTTGAACGCGCTCTGGCCGCGATCGGCCGGGTTCGAGGCGCTTCGCCGAGAGTCGCTGGCCCTCCTGGGCCATCGGGGGGATGAGGCGGTCGCGGACGCGGAGGCCGACCGTCGGCAATTCGCCGAGATGCTGCTCCAGGCCGTGACCTCGACCCTGATCGAGCCGCACGTCCATGAACCGGCGGTTGCGACGGAGCCCGGCGAACGGCCTCGCGTCACCCCGATGGCCCGGCAGCAGGCCGGCTCGGGCGTGAAGGTGGTGAACCTCCGCAACGGCTTCGCCCTCCTGCGCGACCTCGACCGACTGATCGTGCCGATGCTCGACGGCACCCGCGATCGTGGGGCCCTGGAATCGACCCTGCTGGAGATGACCCTCGGTGGGCAAATCCACCTGCGGCATGAGGGACAACCCATCACCGATCCGGACATCCTCCGCCCCATGCTGGAGGAGCAGGTCGAGGCGACCCTCCGCCGGCTCGTCGGAGAGGCGCTCTTGCTCCCGTCGGTTTGAGCGATGGCGGCCCCGGCGCGCACCGCCGCTCGCGTTGACGGGTTCATGCTCCGGTTGTAGAGTGCGGCAGTGGTTCGGGGGCGGTTCGGCCGAGTCGATCAGCGATCAAGGGGACAACCGAAAATGGCGACGGACGAAGAGCTCAAGCGGGCACTCAAGGCGTTCAAGAAGCGGTTGAAGCTGATGAAGCTCGACGAGGAATCGGGCCTCAGCCGAGGCGGGGGGAAGAAGTCGGGGATTACCGGGATCACCCCCCCCGCCGGACATCCCGCCGGGATCTGGGAAGAGCTGGTGACCCAGGGGAAGCTCAAGCGCGATATGGGATCGACCTATCGGCTCGCCGATGGTGTTTAAGCCCTGGCCGGGGGGGCGGTGCCGGCATCCACGGCTTGCTCCCGCTGGCGTCTCTCGCGGATCAGCTCGACCACCAGATAGACCAGGATCGCCGCGTTGAGGAACAGGACCCCCGCCCGGATCATGCTGGGCTCTCGGGCCACCTCATACAGCTCGAACGGGATCAGCGAGCCGGTGATGACGATCACCACGTAGCCGGCCCAGTCCCGTTCGAAAACCAGGCCGAAGCCCTCGATCAGGTGGAGGATGGCATAGAAGAAGGTCCCCGCCTCGATGACGTGGAGGTGGGCCCGGTCGATCCCCGAGATCGCCTCGATGGCCGAGCGGAAGAGCCGGCTGTGGGCGTCGAGCTGGAGCAAGCGGATCAGCCTGTCCCAGCCCTCGCCGTGATTGTGATCGACCAGCCGGAACAGCCCGAAGCCCAGTGCCAGCAAGACGACGCCGCTCGCTAACTTGAACGCCCCGATGACCTTGAAGCCGAAATACCCGGGGGTCGAGCGGGTTCGCGGGGGGAGCGTGTGTGTCATTCGCCGACCTGGTGGGGAGGTGAGGGAAACGCTCGGCGCGGAGGATCGGCCGGGATTTTGGCTCAAGTCCGGGTCCCGAGGGTCCGATCGTGAAGATCAGGCCAAAAACGATTTACCGAGGCGATTTTTCCGACTCGGCCCGCGGCAGTCAAGGAGGACTGACTGTGATTGAGCCCCAATCCTCGCAGACGATCGACATGATTCGCTGGACGTTCGCCGTGAACCCCGATCACCGCCAGCTGGTCGCGGACCATCTGGGGGACCTGGGTCTCGACGTCCATTTCCAGGGGGAGAATGGTCTGGTCGCGACCTGGGAAGAACCCGAGGGGAACGTCGACGAGATCATCGAGGAACTCTGGGCGATCAACGGCGAGCCGTTCGAGATCACCCATGAGGAGTTCCATCGACTCAACATCCTGAGCTACAACCACGCCGACGATGCCGACGACGCCCAACGCGCCGTGGCCTGAGTCAGGAATCGGTATCGCCGAAACGCCCCGGTTCTGTTCGGCGAGGGTCTCCCGACCCCGCCGAAACCGCCGACCGAAGGTCTCAAAAACAT
>CALKTZ010000062.1 GCA_937997355.1 uncultured Planctomycetales bacterium
CCCTCCTCGCCTGCCTGAGCCGCCGGATGAATCGGTCGAGCGAAATCGCCTGGCCGCTCGCGCCGGTCGCCGCGAGATAAAGCGTGAGCATCGAGACGATCTGGTCAAACCCGAACAGAGCGATTGGGACCCGTCGCACCGTCGAAACCACGATCAGCCAGGTCAGCACGGCGGTCACCCGGCTGAACAACCCGGCGGTGAACATCGCCAGGATTCCCAGGCAAATGATCCAGACCGGGCGAAGCCAGGCATCCGAGACCGAGAACCAGAATGACCAGGCGAGGGGCTGGCGCTCCCCCTGGAAGAGGCGGACCACCTCGGGGTCGGCCCAGCCATTGGAGCCGAAGTAATCGAGGAGGTCGATCCCGAAGACGAACAGGCTCCAGAAGGCGAGCAGGCCGGTGACGATCCGGATCAGGCCGAGCGACGTGGGGTCGGCCGGCGTGAAGAAGAAGGCGTCCCAGCCGTCGCGAATCGAGCGCGTCAGCTCGGCCGCGTAGCCGAACAATCCGTTCAGAAGCCGTCGCACGGGAAGTCTCCGATTCGTTCGGGCGTCGTGAAGAGAGACTCATCGAAGAGGTCGACCGTCCGCGCTCCCCGGGCGGCATACGCTTCACGGGTGCGGAGGATGTCCGGATTCATGTGCTGCTGAACCCGCAACGTGACGCTCCGGCAGCCGGGATTGGTGCGGCAGAGATGCCTGGCATAGGCACGCGCCCAGCGACTCCGCTCCCCTTCCCCCGAAGCCTGCTTGGCCTCCTGATAATCGCCGAAAAGGGCATTCGCCAGCGCAAGCTGACGCTGATGCCGCAACCTCGGCCCCGGGACCTCTCGGCCGGGAAGCCGCACGGTCTGCTCGGGGTGCCCGTCGCCGAATTCGAGGGTCGCCGTCACCACCGGGGTCGGCGGCGGCTCGGCATAGTAGCGATAGGCATACCCCTGATCCATCAGCTCATGATACGAGGTGAAGAGGTCAGCGATCCCTCGCTCCAGATCCGACGACGGGGGAACCCCCAGCGAGCCCGCCACCACCGCCGTGACGTGATACAGGATCACCAGGCTCGCCACCACCCTCGCCCAGGTCGGCCAGGCGGGGGATACTTCGCCGCTTTCGGCGCTCCGCCCGGCCGGTTCCTTCCCGCCGCCGAACGCGTTACCTGGGTCCGGGATGGAGATCCCTCCCCGTTGCCTTGGCTTGCCGGCCATCACGCGCCTCCCTCTCAAACCGGCCCATCGGCCGCCGAGGACTCGGAACGGCCTCACCTTCTCTCGCCCGGCTCAACGATACACGGCAATTCCGTTTCCGGCCAGAAAACCTCGACTTCCAGGCTCCGTATCTCCCGGGATATTGTCGGTAAATTGCCTATTTTTCTTTTTTGTTCCATTTTCACTCCACACCGCTTGAAAATAGGTTAGAGTGGAACTTAGAATCTGCGGTGCTTGAGCAGCCATTGAGGACTCGGGAAAATAACGGGGTTAGATCGAGATTTGGCACGGTTCTTTCTGATTCCGCATCGAAGTGCTGAGTAACCGCAAGAACGAAAAGGCCCGATGCTCATTGCCCGATTGACTTGGGTCGTGGGTTCGGGCGTCGGTGACTGGATCTTGCTCGGAGTAGGTTCTCCGGGCGAGTGTCGAACGTTGCAGAACGCAATGACGCAACTGGGAGGAGAGAATGCAAAGTACCGTCGTGATGCTGATGGCCCTCAGTGGTTTGGGCTGTCATCACAAGGCTTGTGACACCGTCTACGCGCCCAGCGCTTGCTACAGCGCCTGCTATTCGTCGGGCTGCTTCGGCGGATGCTACTCATCGAGCTGCTTCAGCGGATGCTACGGTGGCGACATCGTGGGAAGCTGCTACTCCTCGGTGTACGAGCCGTCTTGCTACTCGTCGAGCTGCTTCAGCTCCTGCTATTCCAGCAGCTGCTTCAGCTCCTGCTACAGCTCTTGCTATTCGGGCTGCTACGGCGGCAAGCATTACAAGAAGGGCTGCTGCATTGGCCGGCTCTTCAGCGGCCTGTTCCACGGACATAAGTGGCACAATTACCGCGGCTACAATGCCTATGCCAGCGACGATTATGTCGCCTCGGCTCCGTTCTACACGGGCTATTCCGGCATGCCGGTCTTCGGCGCGGAAACCCCGGTGTACTCCTCGGAAGTCGTCGCCCCGGCCGATGCGGTGACCCCGGCCCCGGCCGTCGCCCCCGCCGATTCGACCCCTCCTCCTCCGACCCCGGCCCCTGCGGCCCCCGTGGCCCCGAAGGTGGAAGACGTCGTCCCGGCTCCTCCCGCCCCGGCGGCTCCCGCGGCCCCGACCATCCCGGTCAAGCCCAAGGTCTGATCCCGGCCCGATCCGCGTCATGCCGATCTCGCCGGATCTGGAAACTGCGCGGGTGTGAGATGAGTCTGTCTTACCTGCAGGTCGGGCGTCATCTCACCCCGCGAAATTGATCCGATTCGGATGCGAACTCCTGCCCGGTCCGCCGGGGCTGCCGTTGCAGCCCCGGCGGATTGCTTCGTTTATGGGGCGGATATGCAGCGAATGGAGGTGTCACCTTTGCTAATTACCCTCCCACCTATCGCACAGATCGTTGTACAAGCCATCAAAGGTGATGCAGTTGAATTGCTTGCTGGCGACCACGACCTGTTCCGTCCTCCAATCCATCCTTTCCCTGAGCCCTTGCGAATCGAGATACCTGTCCCTGCCGATGACCAGGAGGATGTTATACCGGATGGAGTGAGTGTTGAAGCGGGTCCGATAGGCGGTGTTGCCCTTGTTGTTCTCCAGCCAAAGAATCCAATCCACCAGTTGGCTGAAGCCGTGCTCAAATCGGCGCGACCATTCCGGCGTCTGCTTCGGCGTTTTCTTGAAAATGCTCGACTCGCCGGCATCCTCGAATTCAATGAACGTGTATGCATGCCTTGCCGTATCGCCGACGACTAGATCTGCTCGGTGGTCGCCGAATATATCGAATTCGCAAGCAAGACTCAGGTTTTTGAAGCTGCCGATGTTGGGATTGTAGATGCTCATCGCGGCGCAGAGCTGCGGATGGTCCCGAAAGAAAGGGAGGATGTGTTTTGCTTCGTCGAGGTTCGGTGTTTGGGGGTCGTTGAGAAGTGCTTTGAATGCTTTCAAGTCTTCCTTGACTTGCTCTATATTCAACGCAATGGGCGTTAAAACCGCCATTCGAATCTCGGCTTCAAACCCTGAAAACTTGCCCGTTTCATCTCATTTGGCCGTCGTGGGGGTGGGCGTTTTCTTTGCAGGCCTGGATTTCCGCGTCGCAAAAAGCTGATCCATCATCGTCTTCCGCATGATGTCCTGGACGACAATATGGCCATCCTCCCTGGTGAAGATGATCTGCATTCCTCCCCCCGCCTTCATGGAGTATGCGGACGAGGAGCCGGGCAGCTTTTTTGTCGACCCGGGACGATTCGCTTGCGCGACAAAAAGCTTTCGACTCTCGAGCACCGGAGTGATCGCGGCTTTTTGATTGGGGGATAGCGCATCGATCGCGATGCTGACCCGACGGTTGATTTCGAAATCTTTCTTTGTCGCCATCCCCATGTCTCCCCACGAGAGAACCACGGAACTCGTCTCAAGGCATCTTATCCGGTTTATCGGCAATTGGCGAGATCGTCTCTTCCCATCGTGCGAATCCTCGGCGCCGCCAAGGGACTTCGGTCGGGCTGTTCGGCAAGTTTCGGAAAGCCCTTGCCGAACAGGTGAAGCCGCGTGTTCCACGGGCCTCAACGCCCTCGCCGTCCGAGCCGATGACTTCCCTTGCGGCGGGATCTCGCCTATCCTGGGGAGGATGCCGAATTCGAGGGGCCGAGGCCGGATCCCGTTCGGCCCAACCCGCGTGCGAGGAAGACTCAGGGATGGATGTGCACGGTTCGTTTCCTTCGGAGTCGCAGGCCGTTCTGGCCGACGGGGCGCAGGCGCACGGAGATGGTTCGATCAAGGGCCCATTCGAGGGAGACCGGGAGCGGCGGGATTGGCTGCTCCAGAATCTCGGGGAAGCCCTCTGCCGCAAGCTCGGCATCTACCGGCTCCCCGAGGATCTGCTCCTCTCCGTGGTGATCCCCTGCTACAACGAGAAGAAGACGATCCACGAGATCCTGCGGCGGGTCCGCGCGGTCCCCATCCCCAAGGAAATCATCATCGTCGACGACTGCTCCAAGGATGGCACCCGCGATATCCTCCGGGAGATGGAAGGGAAATCCGCCGACCTGAAGGTTTACTTCCACGAGGTCAACCAGGGGAAAGGGGCCGCCCTCCGCACGGGATTCCAGAAGGCCACCGGCACCATCGTCGTCATCCAGGACGCCGACCTCGAATACGACCCCGCGCAATTTCCGCAGCTGATCCAGCCGATCGTCGACGGCCAGGCCGACGTCGTCTACGGGTCGCGGTTCAGCGGCGAGTCGCACCGGGTCCTGTATTTCTGGCACTCGATGGGGAACAAGTTCCTGACCCTGCTCTCGAACATGTTCACCAACCTGAACCTCACGGACATGGAGGTCTGCTACAAGGTCTTCAAGCGCGAGATCATCCAGAACATCAAGCTCAAGAGCGACCGTTTCGGCTTCGAGCCCGAGGTGACCGCGAAGGTTGCCCGGTTCATGATCAATGGGGAGGACGGCCAGCCTCCCCACCGCTGCCGGATTTACGAGATCCCGGTCTCCTATCACGGGCGGACCTATCGGGAAGGGAAGCACATCGGCTGGAAGGACGGTTTCCAGGCCCTGTACTGCATCGTCCGCTACGCTTTCGGCGATTGACGGTTTTGATCTCGCTTGCCGAAGGCCGAGCCGAGCCAGGTCGACAACCAAGGAGCTCGCCATGCCGCTCGTTCGTCCGGGGACGCGAACCGCGTCGATCGTGGTGATCGGGATCGCCCTGGGATTCTTTCCCACCTGTGCCATCGCCCAGGCGGAGCCCAAGCAGGCGGAGCCCAAGGGGCATGATACAGAACAGGTGACGGCCCCCGAACGTCCCAGGTCGAAAGCCAGGGCGAACGCGCGCGCGAAGGCCAGGCGCAACACCAAGCCCGGCGTCTACATGGGGCGCCAAATCGCCGACGTGATGTCGTGGCACGGGGTCGAATGGCTCTTCCGCGAGACCCGCGTTGAAGAAGAACAGCCCGAGGCGATGCTCGACGCCCTGAAGATCCCCAAAGGTTCCACGGTGGCCGACGTCGGCGCGGGGGCCGGATATCATTCGATTCGGCTGGCTCGCCGGGTCGGTCCCAGGGGGACTGTTTACGCCACCGATGTGCAGCCCGAGATGCTCCGGATGCTCAAGACCAACGCCCGAGAGGCCGGAGCGACCAATATCCGCCCCCTGCTCTGCACCCAGGAAGACACCAAGCTCCCCGACGGCAAGGTCGACCTCATCCTGATGGTCGACGTCTACCACGAGTGCAGCGAGCCCGACGTGATCCTCAAGGGGATGCGCAAGGCCCTCCGTCCCGGCGGCCGCCTGGTCCTGGTCGAGTTTCGCGGCGAAGACCCCGACGTGCCGATCCGCCCCGAACACAAGATGACGCTCGCCCAGGCCCGCAAGGAGGTGGAGCCGCAAGGCTTTACCTTCAAGGAGTCGCTCGAATTCCTCCCCTGGCAGCACGTGATCATCTTCGAGAAACCGGCCGAGGAACCCAAACCGGGAACTGCCGACGAATCGAAATCCGAGCCCGCCAAGGAGCCCAGGGCCAAGGAAAAAGACGAGGCCGGGGATGGCGAGGGGAATGACGACAAGTCGGCCCCTCCCCGGCCCTGACCGATTTTCGGCGGCCTCCGGTCGGTCGGTGAAACTCGTCGGCAACAAAAAACCCCCGGAGGCGATGCTTCGCGACTCCGGGGGCGTGTGCTCGATGCTCCGGATCGGGGTTGGTTCACCGATCCAATCGATCAGGCATGCGCAAGGCTGAGGGGCTTGTGCATGGCGAGATTCTTGCCGAGGGTCCATTCGGTCGTCGGCGTCAGATGGATGTAAACGACCATGACATCGCGGGCCCCTTCGGTGTGCCCCTGCCATCCCTTGTGGGCGAGGGTTTGGGTCGAGAGGATCATCGTCCCCTTCTTGCCGCAGAAGGTCACCGCGTTCTTGTCGTCATAGGCCTGGAAGAGATCGTCGTGCCGCTTGTTGCCGCGCTTGGCGTTGTTGAAGATGCAGTAGAGCTTCCGGAAGAAATGCTTGTGACTCCCCGGAACCACCGTGTACGGGCCGTTCTTCCGCTCGGGGACGTCGGTGAGATAAACGAAGGCCTTGAAGGCGACGAAATAGCCGTCGTTGTGATAGGGCCGTTTCGTCTGATCGTCGGGGAAGTCTCTCTGGAGCGTGAAGGAGTTGCAGTAGACCGGCTTGCCGATCCGCTCCTGGAGCAATCCCTCGAGCTTCGGCCTGATGGAGTCGCAGATTTCGCTCATGCCATCCAACTGGTGGATGTTCATGAGCTGGTAGACTTGCTTGTCGTAGTTGTCGAGGGGCTGGTACTTCCGCTCGACGACGTACGCCCCCGATTCTTCGGCGGGGAGCGAATCGTAAAGGTAGCCGTCGAACGCGTTGTGGAGGGAGTCGCAGGTTTCCGGGTCGAGGAAATTCTCGAAAACCTCGTACCCTTGTTGCGTGAATTTCGAGTCCTTGAGCCCATTCTGGACGGAGACGGCCTGCGCCAGTTCGAGCACGGCCTTGTCGGTGCCGAATCGCAAGAAGGGAACCCTTTGCTTCACGCGGTAGAACTTGTACACCACCTTGTGAAGAAGCTTGCGGAGGGGATTCATCGGTTGCACTCTTTCTCGTACGGGGACGCGCCCGCTTTGACCATGAAAAGAAGCTGTTTCATCGAGGGAGGGCGTGGCATTTGCTTGCTAAAAACATGCGAAAAATGAAGAAATCTTCACGAGATCGGACGCATGCTCCGCGATCGTCCGGCCTAACGGAAAGCGTTGCCGATGGCGCCGGCGTTTTGAACGTCGAGGCTCGCGAGCGAATCGAGGCCGCCGCTCGCATGGACAGCTCGGAGCAGGTCGAGTCCAGGTGTCGGCGGATTGTTGCGCCCTCTCGGGACGTCCCGTGTTTTCGTCAAGCGTTCGTCAATTCGCGAATCACATTATTTGCAAGATAGAACCGGATCGCCGTGTTGACTCGGCGATCCAAGGGCTTTGTCGGAGCGGGAACTTCGCAGGCCAGATCATTTCGACATTCGCGGAGAATCGTGATCAAAAGGGAATGTTAGCGACCTCTCATCATGATTTCAACGGGAATGGGAAGACTGGTGCTCAAAAACATCAATCGTTTGTTGAGCTCCCGAAGCGACTTTATTTATGGGATCGGAAGCCGGACGAATCCATCCCGACTTCAGCGCACGGTCGACCGATCGCGAAGCTCGGAAGTCAGCGCGTTCAGATCGGCGGGGACCGGAGCCTCGACCAGGATGGACTGGCCGGTGATGGGGTGCTTGAAACCCAGGGAGAGGGCGTGGAGGGCCTGCCGGCGGATCGGCACGGGGAATGGCCGCCATTTCCGGGGCCGGTAGACGGCATCGCCGACGATCGGGTTGCCGATCGCGGCCAGGTGGATGCGGATCTGGTGGGTGCGGCCGGTTTCGAGCCGGCATCTCACCAGCGTGGCGACCTTGCCGAATCGCTCGACGACCTCGTAGTGGGTGATGGCGGGCTCCCCCTTCTCGGGGGGCGGGCCGTCATCTTCCTCGGGGTCGTACGGCTTGCGGGATTCCGGGCCGCGACGGCGGTCGCCCCGGTCGGCGATCA
>CALKTZ010000063.1 GCA_937997355.1 uncultured Planctomycetales bacterium
CGATCGATTCCGATCCCGCGTACCGATTGATCGTTTCGGCCTCATCCGAGAAGTTCGACATCCGGCGATTTGACGGAAGTCGTCCGCCTCGATATCATTAGAGCCCTTCGGATTTTTAGAGTCCGTTCCGATTACCAGGTTCAGCAAAGCCGCTCCGGGCGCTTCGTCCGGTGATCTCGGCTGGATTTCCGCAAACTTTCGCAAGGAGAGTCCTTCGTGTCGCTAGTCGTCAAGGAATTCATCGACGCGGGTGTGCATTTCGGTCACCGGGCGAGCCGGTGGAACCCCAAGATGAAGCCGTACATCTACGGCAAGCGCAACTCGATTCACATCATCGACTTGAAGGAAACCGTGCGGGGCATGCTGCGCGGCATCAAGTTCTTCAATCGGGTCGCCGCCTCCAATGGCCTGGTCCTGTTCGTCGGCACCAAGCGCCAGGCCGCCGAAACCGTGGAAGAACAGGCGACGCGTTGCGGCATGCCGTTCGTGACCGAACGCTGGCTGGGTGGGACGCTCACCAATTTCCGGACGATCCGCAGTCGCCTCGAGCGCCTCGAAGAACTGGAAAACGACCTCGACGGCGAGCTTGCGGCTAGCTACTCCAAGAAAATGATCTCCACGCTCACTCGCGAGCGTCGCAAGATCGAGCGCAACCTCCGCGGAATCCGTCACATGACGCGACTTCCCGAGGCGCTCATGATCATCGATCCGAGGCGTGAGCACATCGCGGTTGCCGAAGCTCGGAAACTCGGCATCAAGGTCGTCGCGCTGCTCGACACCGATTGCGATCCCGACCTCGTCGATCTTCCGATCCCCGGCAACGACGACAGCATGCGTTCGATCGAGCTGACCATCAAGCGGCTCGCCGATGCGATCATCGAAGGCAAGGCGTCGGCGCCGGTCGAGCCCCCCGCTCGCTCCGAAGAGAACCGTGGCGATCGCGGTGACCGCCGCCGTGGTGGTGGCGGTCGTGGTGGCGACGGGCGTCCGGGACTTGGTGCGGCCGTGGCCGCCGGTTCCGGGGCACGTCAGGCAGCCCCAACCCCCGCGGCTCCGGTCTCGGCGGATACGACGTCCAACACGGAAACGGCCCCTGCCCCCGATGCCGCGGAATCGTCACCGGCGCCGGCCGAGGCTCCGGCGCCCGAATCGACGCCCGCCGAGTAATCGTTTTGGGGTCGACTCGGCGGAATTGACGAACGAATCACGCCCATTCCGCCGGGATTGCCGCCCCTCGCCGCATCGCGTGACCTGAGACGATGAGCCGCGTCCGGACGAGCGCCGGCACGCGGTTTTCGTTTCGGCACGCCTCAACCGCCGAAGAGCAAGCTGCAAACGATTCGATCTGTTGATATCCAGCCGGGCATGAATCGCCAAGGTTTTCCCGGGCTGTCGGAGCTCACGCGGTCATCCGATCCCGGAACCGCGAACATGACCTCCCCCTGCTGGATCAAAGATTGTTGCAGTACGATTGTCATGGAACGTTTTGAGCTGATCTGATCGACCCTGTGCAAGAGAATCGATCGATCCGAGTCCCGGCACCTATCGCAAATCCGAACCCGCGACGGCCTGACGACCCAGGCGATCGACAGACGAGGAGTTACGCCGATGGCCGAAATCACGGCTCAGGCAGTCAACGATTTCCGCAAGAAGACCGGTTTGGGCCTCATGGAGTGCAAGCGGCTCCTCCAGGAAGCCGGAGGGGATCTCAAGAAGGCCGAGACCCTGGCCAGCGAACAGGGCCTGAAGAAGGCCGAGTTGCGCGCGGGACGCGCCGCGTCCGCCGGCCGCATCGAGTGCTACATCCACCACGACTCCAAGTCTGGGGTGCTGCTCGAGCTCAATTGCGAAACCGACTTCGTCGCCCGCAACGACGAATTCAAGCAATTGGCCAAGGACCTGGCGATCCACGTCATGGCCGCGAATCCCAAGTATGTCCGCCGCGAGGACGTGCCGGCCGAGGCCGTGGAAGAGCAGAAGCGAATCTACATCACCCAGGTGGGCGATAAGCCGGCGGCGATGCAGGAAAAAATCGCCGAAGGCAAGCTCAATTCGTGGTATGGTGAGATCGTCCTCCTGGACCAGAAGTTCATCAAGGACGAAGCGAAATCGATCCGGGAGTTGATCCTGGGCGCCAATGCGCGGCTCGGTGAAAACATCTCCATCGCCCGATTCGCGCGATTCATCGTGGGCGAAGTTTGATCGATTGAAGGCCCATCCGCGCCGGCATGCACCGCAATTCGTCGAGTGCTTGCCGGCGCGGTCGCCGCTCATGGATTGCGACGCGATTCCTCGGGCATCGCCCCCTTCCCCCTGAAAATGGAACGCTCCTCATCATGGATACTATCGTGAACACCGGGCCCCCCGTGTTCCGGCGGATCTTGCTCAAGCTTTCGGGCGAGAGCTTCTGTCGGCCTGGTGAGGGAGGAATCAATGTCGATGAGGTGAGCCGGATCGCACGCCAGGCGGCGAGAGTCGCCGATCGCGGGGTCGAGTTGGCCATCGTCGTCGGCGGAGGAAACATCCTCCGAGGAGCCCAATTGAGCCGTGGCTCCGACGTCATCAAGGAAGCGACCGCGCACTACATGGGGATGACGGCCACGGCCATCAATGGCCTCGCCCTCCTCGACGCGCTCGAAGGGCTGGGATGCGAGGCGCGATTGATGAGCACCATCCGCATGGATGAGATCGCCGAGCCTTTCATCCGTCGCCGAGCATTGACCCACCTTTCCCGCTCGAGGGTGGTGATCCTGGCGACGGGGACCGGCAGTCCCTTCGTCACGACCGACACGGCCGCCGCCCTCCGGGGCAAGGAGTTGGGGGCCGAGGTCCTGATGAAGGCCACCCGGGTCGACGGCGTCTATACGGCGGACCCGGAGCGAAATCCCCACGCCGTCCTCTACGAAAAGCTGAGCTACGATCAGGTCCTGAGCGACAACCTGAAGGTCATGGACATGACCGCGATCGGGATGTGCTTCGAACACAACTTGCCGATCCTGGTGTTCAACTTCAAAAAAGAGGGTAACATCGAGCGAGCGGTCGCCGGTGAGCAGATCGGGACCTGGGTCAGCAACGGCCCTCGCCCACGCGCGGCCAGCCAGCCCGTGTAAGTTTGTCGCTCGACGGAAGCCATGGGAGTCGCAGACGATGAGTATTGAAGAGATCGCGCTCGAAGCCGAGGAACGCATGGAAAAAAGCCTCGCGCTCCTCACCGATCAGTTGCGCGGTGTCCGGACGGGCCGCGCCAACGTGGGCCTCATCGACTCCATCCGGGTCGAATACTATGGCTCGTCCACGCCGCTCAAGCAGATGGCCAATCTGAGCACGCCGGAACCGCAGCAGATCCAGATCCGGCCATTCGACCCGACGGTAATCGGCGACATCATCAAGGCGATCCAGACGAGCGACCTGGGGCTCACTCCCAACTCGGACGGGAAGGCGATCCGCCTCAATATTCCGGCGCTCTCCGTCGAGCAGCGCAAGAAGCTCGTCGCTCGTGTGAAGGATTTGGCGGAAGAGGCGCGAATCTCGATCCGCAATATCCGACGCGATGCCAACAAGCAGGCCGATCAGGAAGAGACGGATAAGCTCCTCACCGAAGATGACGTGAAGACCTGCAAGGAAGAGATCCAGAATCTGACCAAGCAATTCGAGAACAAGGTCAACGAACTCGCCGAGAAAAAATCGGCCGAAATTCTCGAAGTGTAACACGGCGAATGAGAGCGGAAAAAATCGGCGGCCTCTTGACCTCCGATGCATTCCTGCTTATAAATAATCTCTCGCCGGGCGATTAGCTCAGTTGGCTAGAGCACCAGCTCGACACGCTGGGGGTCACAAGTTCGAGTCTTGTATCGCCCACTCCCTCGCAGGCCTTGTCAGCGACCGTCAAGTCATCGCAAAGCCTGTCATTCAAGCGACTAAACTCAAGCCGGGCCTTCTCGACCGACGTCGGGAGCCCGGCTTTGTTTTTGTCATCGCACGTCACCCGATGGCAGGGCTGTGCAGAATCTGGTGCAATATTTGGTGCAACGGGAGATGGCCCGTGGGTACCGGTGGCGAGTGCCTGTTGCTGCTCAGGCTCGGAGTAGCTCGAATCGAGCGGCAGTTGCGGGAGGGTGTCCAGGGCGCCCTGTACGTTGAGGAGACGCGGGTCGGTGTAGACCTTCATGGTCATCTCGATCCGCTTGTGCCGCATCGCCTCCTGGGCCACCCTCGGGGCTACCCCGCCGGCGCTCAACAATGTCCCGAATGTCGTCCTCAATGCATGCACGTCTACGGTGCGGCCCCGGTCGTCCGCCTTGGGGATCCCGGCCATCCGGAGATCCCGGTTGAGGATCTTGCTCAGCTTGTCAGGGACGCAGAAGAGCGGCGCGGCCGGGTCCAGCTTCGCCGGGATCGGCAGCCCGGTCTCCCGGGCGGCCTCCCGGGCGGATTCCAGCTTGCGGGCGAGCCAATCGGCGACATCGGCGGCCAGGTCGTCCCTGAACACAATGCCGTTCCCCTCGCGGTTCTTCTCGTCGGCCGCGTCGAGGTCGATGTACGGGATCTTGCCGTCGAGGGCGACCTGGGCGACGGTGAGCGAGGCCAGCTCGTTCTTCCGCAGCCCGGTCAGGATGAGCGTCTTGTAGATCAGCGCCCGCTCCCGGCCGAGCTCCTCGCGTCGACGGGCGATCTCGGGGTGGACCTTGCCGTACCGTTCCCCCTTCCGCTTCCCCCTGCGGACGGTCATGGCGTCGATCAGGGGGCGGTCCCTGGCGACGGCCAGCAGCCTGATCAGCTCGTCCTCGGTCAAGGCCCGCCTCTTCCTGGCGTCGGACTCGTCGATCTGCCCGAGCCCGTCGAGATTGTTGCAGGGCAACCGCTTGACGTCCACGCACCAGTTGGCGAACGCCATGATCCGGATCAGGTCGATGTTCCTCGTGCGAGCCGAGACCCCCGAGGCGAGCCGCCGGCTCAGGTAGACCTCGACGGCCGGACGCTCGATGTCGCGGACCTTCGCGAAGCGCAGCCCTTCAGGACATTGCTCAGGACCCGCCGGGCCTCGACCAGATGGGCCCTTGTGGCGTTATCGGCCTGGAGGCTCACGAGGTAGTCGTCGACGTGCTGGACGATCGGCGTGTCCAGATGCCGGGAGATCGCGACCTGGTCTGCCGTCAGGACCCCCGCCCGGATCCGCTCGGCATTCCGCTCCAGCTCGGCCAGCTTTGCCAGGGCGGAGGCCTTCATGCGGCAACCGGTCGAGACCTCGACGACGGCCCCTCGTCCGTCCCTGTACTTCGCGGTGAACGTCGCGGCCTCGACGCGAATCCGATCGAGCCCGTCCCTCCCCTCGATGACGGGAGCGGTGCGATTCCTCCCCTTCGAATCCTTCCACCTGGCGACGCGGGTGCCGTCTCGGATGACGATCACCGCGACTTTGGGGAAAAGGTCTGGTGACAGACTTCTTGAAGACACTCCCCATCGCGACGTCCCTCCACTCGGATCGAAGCCCTCATCCCGAACATACCCCGCCGAGGATCCTTGCTCAAGTTCCGCTCCGCCTCTCCCGCTGAGACGTGGAATGTACCGCACACTTCACACCAGATGATGACGGGATCGCCGTCGGGCCGGCGCGAGCCGTTGGGGTGGTGACCCCTTGAGAGGGAAATCCGGAATGCGTCGGCCTCGATCGGGTCGTCGAATCGTCGCTTATTGCAACTGCCGGTGTCCGATTTCAAGTGTCCCTCCATCACCGCACTCCCGTAACTAATCACAAGAACATCGAGAGCGATTCCGATGAGTCCATGAAAACCTGGGTCCGCCGGGCCAACGCCCGCGAGCCCGTGGTCTTCGCCAGTTGCTCCAGGTGGTCGGGGGCGACGGCCGCGACCATCGCGATCGACCAGCCGGCGTATTCGCCGTCCTGGAGCCGAAACGCCGCACATTCATCCAAGGGTAGCGGATCGAGCCGGATCGGCCTCGTCCGGGTGGCGTCCGCGGGCAAGACTTCCGGTCCCTTCCGGCCCGACGGCTTCCCCTGGTCACCCAGCGAGACGGCCAGCTCGGGCACAGCGTGGAAGCCAGAACAACTCCGGCACCAGGCGACCAAGGGAATCCCGTCGTGCCGCCCGGAGCCCCTGGAGTGCTCCCCCCTTCGAAGGGATCGATCGGCAGCTCCCCGGAACCAGGCCGGGTATGGCTCGCGATAACGGCCCCTGCAGGGCTCCCCGAGCCCGGGACCGACGGATGACCCAGCCGATGCCGGAAGTATCGCGCCGCCCGCGGCTCGGCCTTCATGAATCGCCGGATCCGCCTAGCGACCTCCGGGATGGCCCAGTGCACCATCGCCCAGTCGAGATACTGACGGTCGTCCTGGGCAACCTCCGCGACCGTCCGGCGAGCGTGACGGCCGAAGGGTATCCTGGTCGATGCATATTCCGCGAGCGTCAAGGGACGATTCCCGGCTTTTGAGTTGTAAGTTCCACGCATTCTCACAGCCTTGCTCGTGCTCATCGAGGTTCGTCTCTATCCCCCACGTCGAAGGTCCAATCCACTCCCAGGTCGTCGCGGTCTTCGCCTCGGGATCGGCGATCCCCCGATCAAGGCGTCTGGCCCAGCCCAAATCGACTACCTTGTCGCATGCACGGTACGTCGTCATTCGCCCGAGACCCGCTGCCGCTGCGATCGCCCTATAATCGAGGAAGAATGCGGGGCCGAAGATCCCGGAAGCGGCCCTCAAGACGTTTTGTCCGGCTTGTTCTTCAGGAATGATGACAGCTCATGACCGGGCCGATGCCATTCGCCGGAAGCATCTCTCTCGATCCGCTCCTGAATGAGCGGCTGCGGAGGCTCTGGGCCGCAGCCGAGGCCGGGGAGATCGGCTGGGGTGGCGTCGCGGCCGTCGCCCTCGCGACGGGCCTCTCCCAGACGACCATTGCCGCCGGACTCCGGGAGTTGCGGGGGGAAGTCACGGGGGCCGACACCGGAGGGGTCGGTTATCGTGTGCGGCGGCCCGGCGGGGGGCGGAAGCCTCTCGTCGAGCACGATGCCCGGTTGTTGAAGGATCTGGAGGGCCTCGTCGATCCCGTCACCCGAGGGGGCCCGCAATCGCCGTTGCGATGGACATGCAAGAGCACACGGAAGCTCGCCGACGGCCTTCGGCGGGAGGGCCATGCCATCGGCTACCGGACCGTGGCGACCTTGCTCGGCCGGCTGGGCTACAGCCTCCAATCCAACCGCAAGGCGAGGGAGGGGGCATCGCATCCCGATCGGAATGCCCAGTTCGAGTACATCAACGATCAAGTCCGCCGCTTCCAGCGACGCGGCCAACCGGTCGTCTCGTTGGACACCAAGAAGAAGGAACAGGTCGGCGACTTCCGGAACGTCGGGCGAGAGTATCAGCCGGGGGGGCATCCCGAGGAGGTGAAGGTCCACGACTTCGAGGACAAGGAGTTGGGCAAGGCGATCCCCTACGGCGTCTATGACCCGACGGCCAACGAGGGCTGGGTGAGCGTGGGGATCGACCACGACACCGCACGGTTCGCCGCCGGGACGCTGCGGCGATGGTGGGCCCGCATGGGCTCGAAGGTCTATCCCAATGCCCGGGGGTTCCTGGTGACCGCCGACTCGGGTGGGAGCAACGGCGCTCGGGTGCGGTTGTGGAAGTTGGCCGTGCAGGAGTTGGCCGATATGACGGGCTTGCGGATCAAGGTCTGCCACTTCCCGCCGGGGACGAGCAAGTGGGACAAGATCGAACACCGGATGTCCTGCCACATCCCCGAGAACTGGCGGGGCC
>CALKTZ010000064.1 GCA_937997355.1 uncultured Planctomycetales bacterium
GACCAGCGCCGCGATGACGACGAGCCCCACCCAGACATCTTTTACCGAGTTTTGACGTCTCATCGGGGTTCCTTCCCCTTCCGATTCAAAATTGAACGAGAACCAGGCCGGGCCTTCTTCAACGCGGGGCGATCTCCTGCCGACCGACCGATCCGTCGGATGGTCGGCAAGGCCCAGGCTGCTACGGACTTGGAGGCTTCAACAGGGTTGGTCCCCAGCTCGGGACCGCGTGATAGGCCAGGATGAACCAACTCGAGTTCGCGATCAGGATGGCGATCATCGCGATGCACGTGGATCGAAGGACCGAGTGAACCAGCCTGGAGTTCGAGGAATCGCGTGAGTTCTCCGCCTCGCCGTCATCGCCGGCATCCTCTTGCTCGCCGAGCCGAAGCCCCTCGAAGCAGGCGATCAGCCCGATCAGGAATCCGAAGGCCGTCCCTTTCACCATCAACCCCACGATGTCGCGATACCAGATCATCCTCAGGAACATCAGGAAGAAGGTGCTCGGCATCAGGCCCAGCATCGAGTCGGCGCATTGCCAGCCCACGAGCGTCCCGATCAGGAACCCCCAGAACGCCATCACGGGAGACGCGATCATGGCCGCCAGAATCCTCGGCGTCACCAGGGAGCCCAGCTTCAAGGGGGATTCCGCAAGCCTCGGTGTTCGCCCCCCTTCCCGGGGGAGATTCGATCGACGGTCCACTGTGGACGGCCGAACCGGTCGGTTTCCCAGGGCCTGGAGTTCCGGGATCATCCGCGTCGAGAGCAAGCCCGAGAGCGTGAGTCCGGTCATCAGGGTCGCGAGGTTACGCGCCAATCCCACGCCGACGACCGCCCCCGTCCCGTCCACGAAGGTGCTGCCGTAATACGCCTGGAGCGCGAGGAACGATCCCATCCCGACATGGACCAGGCCCACCAGGGGGAAGCCCATCGCGAGCATCCAGGACAATTGCTGAATGGTTTCGCCGAGCAGGGTCCGTTCGCAATCCGGAAGCTGGAGTCGCGTCCAGGGCCTGAGCGCACGGCCGACCGTTGCCATGGCCAGGCACGCAAGGCCGCCGAAATATGCGACGACCGCCAGGACCGTGTGCCCGAGCCAACCCACGGGACCGAAGACGGTCGCCCGGATCGTGCCGGCCGGATTGGGGGTCATGGGCTCAAATCCTCCACGGTCTCAAATCGATCGGAGTTCACGGTTTGCGTCACTGCTGGGCCGAGGGCAATGCCGGAGGAGGCGGTAAGCTGATCCGGGTCGAGGTCGGCGTCGATTGGGGAGAGGCGAGGCGTCGGCCGCGTCTGGTCACGGTCGCCCCGCCGCCGAGCCGGTCGTCCAGCCAGGTTTTCCAACGCAGGACCGCCTGGGCCCGGGGTTCGGGGTCATCCCAGGGGACATATCCGAAATCCTGGCCGGTCCGCCGCTTCAATTCCTGATGCGCCGCGAGTCGAACGACCGGGTCCGTGTCGTCCAGTCGAGCCACCAAGGCGGGGAGGGCTTGACGCTCCGGGACCCGTTCGCTCAGGCCGACCGATTGCGCCCTCACCAGGGGTGCGGGGTGGCGAATCGACTTGAATGTCTTGGGAGCGAGGCCGCAGCCGTTGGAGCCGACCAACAGCGTCATAACCGCCCACCCTGCAATCAACCGCCGTATCCTCAAAGCGGTATCCTGCCTTGCCATCATCCTGACGGCGATCAATCCCATATTCTGGGGAAGGAATGCGCAACAATGCTCGATCCTCTTCCCAGGTCGCGGCGAACTTTAGTCAAAGTTGAAAAAAGCAACAATCCCAATCACGAAGGGCGCCGGGCGATATGCGAGCAATATCGGAATCGGCCCGAGCGGGTTATCCGTTGGTGTGGTCAATCGGACGGCCCCGGGTAGCCCTGCCGGCGCAGCTCGTTGACGTACTGATGGGCCAATCGGCTGGTGACGGGCTGGCGTAGTTTGCGGATCGTCGACATGACCGTGTCGATCGATCCCCGGAGATCGCAGAGATGCCCCGGGGAGACGAACAGGGGCTTGACCCTTGCCCGAGTGCGCAGGACGGCGCCGATGGTTTCATCACCGTCGAGGAGCGGGGACCAGTCTCCCGGATTGGGGCCGGGTTCTCGGGCATGACCGAACAATCGCGACTTGGCACAACCGATGGTCGGAATGCCGACCCAAAGGCCGACATGACTGGCCAGGCCGAGGCGACGAGGGTGGGCAATCCCCTGGCCGTCGCAGATCATGAGATCGGGCTTAATCTTCAACGCCTCGTAGGCTTCGAGCACGGCGGGGGCTTCG
>CALKTZ010000065.1 GCA_937997355.1 uncultured Planctomycetales bacterium
ACAGGAAGCCGCCGTATTCGAGCAGAATCTGGCTGCTCCCCAGGATATGACCGGCCGGATAGAACGTTGCCCTCACGCCGTTGATGTCGATCGACTCGCCATAAGCGACGGGCTGTTGAATCGTGCCGGCCCCCTCGCGGTAACGCTGCCGCATGATGGCCAGCGTCTCCGGGGTCGCCAGCACCGCCCGATGATTGGGCCGGGCGTGATCGGCATGTCCGTGCGTGATGAGCGCCCGCTCAACCGGACGCACCGGATCGATGTAGAACCCGCCGGGGATGCAATAGAGCCCGTCGTCGATCACCTTGAGCCAGGTCTCCGGCCCTTCACGCCCCATCAACACGCCTGAACCTCATGGCTTGTTTCGCCGGGAATGATACTCGGTGCGTCGAATCCCAACTCATCCTTCCAGACTCGCCAGTATTTTTGCAAATGGCATTCCGTTCACTACACGAAAGCCGAACCGCTCCGCCGAGAAACGCCTATTGCTCAACAAATTCTACCTATTATTCCCAGAATTTTTATTTATCCCATTTTGCTAATCTTCCTTTTTCTTTTAAACTGGAGAGATAGAGATTGCGAAAGGGAACCGGCGCGATAGGAACCTGGAAATTCGCAGCCCGCAGCCATTGAGATTTCACCCTCCTGCGTCAAAGGGAAAAAAAGTGAGCGTACAGATTCGCAAGAGCCTGATCCGGCTTTTGGGTGCGGGAGTATCCAAACCGGCCGGAGCGATGGGCCGTCGGCGTAAGCGTGAGCCACTGTTTGAGAGCCTGGAAGGTCGTCAGGTCCTGTCGGCGTTCTCGGCGCGTCATGCCTTCTTGCACGCGCATCCTCAAGCCGAGGTGGCCAGGGTTAAGCCGCTGGCATCGAGCCGCGCATCGCAGGCATTCAAGGCGATCCGGCCGATTCTCGGCACCTGGCAAACGCAGACTTTCTTCTCGGCATTCGGATCGGCGATGATCCCGAACGTCCCGAATACGATCAGCACGACCGACACATATGTTCGATTCGGCAACTCGGTCCTGAAAACGGTCGACGGCACCCGCCAGGGCTTCGCCGGCGACAACCTGAAGATCGTGCCGATGGGGGGTGCCAAGCTTCAGCTCCAGTTCTACCATCCCGGCAACAGCACGATCCCCGTGGCGATCTTGAATGGGGTTCGCACCGGGTTTGCCTCCTGGGTTTTCACGGGCTCAGCCCCGCTGGACGCGAATAATCCCGCAACCACGGCCAGCGTACGGCTCACCTACAGCTTCATCACCCGGGAACAGCGCTCGTTCACCAACGAAATCTTCGTCGGCGATCAATACAAGTTGCTCTATACCTCGATCTCGAATCGAGTGAGCTGAGCCGGGGCGAGATTTGAAGATTCCTGCCCGACCGAAGGCATCAATCCTTCGGTCATCCCGCCGGAGGGTCATCGAGCCCTCCGGCTTCACTCCAACCGAGATCATCACGGGGCATTGTCCCGGCTCAAGCCGGCATGCGAAGCAGAGGCAGGAGATGATCGAAGTCGACCGGCTTCACGAGATGGTAGTCGAAATCCATCTTGCCGATCTTCCCTTTGAACATCTCGGGGGGATATCCCGAGATCGCGATGATCCGGATCGATTTCAATCGTTCGTCACTTCGAATTTTCTCCGCGACCTGGAAGCCGTCGAGCCCGGGAAGGCCGATATCCAGGAGCACGATGGCCGGCTGATGGCGCAACGCCTCGCGCAAGGCCGCTTCACCGTCATGGACGACTTCGGATTGATAGCCCGCGATCTGCACGAGGCACGAGAGACTCGCCGCCAGATCCTCGTTATCGTCCGCGATCAAGATGAGTGGTGAATGTCCTGGAATATCCATAACCCGTCTCTCGCTTCGTATGCCGACCCAGGATCGAAAACCAACGCGGCTTATTATTAAAAAT
>CALKTZ010000066.1 GCA_937997355.1 uncultured Planctomycetales bacterium
AAGGGTTGAGAGGCTTCTGCCCGCCAATATAAATGACCTGCGCGCCTTGATTCCGAAGATAGACCTCCGCCTGCAAGATCAGCTCTCGCTCAACGTCCGAATCGGTGACGTCGTCGACAACCATCAGCATCGCGATCGTGCCGATGCTCCGGCCCAATCGGTAAGGCGTGGAATCCGAGGTTGTATCCTCGGGGCCGAAACCCGCATGGACGAATCCGATGATTTCGCCATCTCGTTCGGCGACGATAAGACCCTGCGGATCGAATGTGACCGAGCCGAAGGCATGCGCATCGAGTTCATGCGTGCGCAATGGGCGTGCCATCGCCGTCCCGGGAATCCCCTGATTCCAGAGTTTCGTGAGCGCAGGAGGGTCGGTATTGCGGAATTCGCGGAAACGTATCACCGAATTGGACCGTCGGTTACAGGCGAAATCTACTTGGTCCACGATTGGATTTTAGGTTTCAAAGTATCAATGAATTGATACAGGCTTTCGTTCTGAGGCACCGAGGTGATGTCAGGGAACCTCGACCATCACATCTGGCCCTTCGAGTTTTACAGAATAAACCGTTTGCGTGGTCTTCGCCCCGAGGAGTGTTCGACCCGTCCTGACATCAAACTGCCAACCATGCCACGGGCAGGTGACGATTGACCCTTCCAACGTCCCCTCGACCAGCGGCCCTCCTTGATGTGGACAAAGGCCGTCGATGGCCGAGATTATGCCGTCGACATTGAACAGGCCGATGATGCGGTCACCAATCTCGACCTCCTTCATGGCTCCGTTTGGAAGCTCGTCGATCGTGGCCAGTTTGACGAACTTCGGCATGCTCGGAACTCCTTACCGATGGAAGCCAGGATGGACGACTCACCGTGAATACTCCGATTCACGAATTGTTTTCCGAGTTTAACAGAACGACACGGCGACGTGAATCGGCTCATGAAGAACTCGTGTTTGCCGTCGCATCGAAACGCGATGAGAGGCGAGCTCGCAAGAAGGCTCTCCGCCGGGTGAAGATTGGGCCGAGCCTTTCAATCGTGCGAACGCTAATGGAAAATGACTCCGGTTCGCCCAGGAATCCGAGAACGATCCGAGTGATGCCGGGAAGCCGGCTCCCCGTTGAGGAAATGCAGCATGCTCTCACGCACCATTCGTGGTTTGGTCCTTCTCTCCATCTGGCTTATCGCCTTCGAGTTAATGATAGGCTCTCCGACGATCGCGGCCGAGCCGATCCGCTTGCGAGTGATGTCCTATAATATTCATCACGGGGAAGGGGTCGACGGGAAAGTTGATCTCCCTCGGCTGGCGAATGTCATCAAGTCCGAGGCTCCCGACCTGGTGGCGCTCCAGGAAGTTGATCAGAACACGCAGCGCACCGGCAAGGTCGATCAGCCCGCGGTTTTCGGCCAGCTTTGCGGGATGCATGTAATTTTCGGCGACAACATCCCCTATCAAGGGGGACGTTACGGGAATGCGATCCTTTCCAAACATCCCGTCCGGCTCAAGAAAAATCATCCCCTGAAGTCGTTCTATCAAGGCGAGCAACGCGGAGTCATGGAGCTTGAAGTCGATGTGCCCGGCTTGCGAGGGCCGCTCCTCTTTTTCGCGACTCATCTCGACTATCGAGGAGGGAGCCAGGAACGCCCCGCCTCCGCGCTTCAGATCAACGAGATCGTCCGGCAAAATCCGGATCGGCCTGCCATCCTGATGGGTGATCTCAACGACCGCATCGGCAGCGATACCCTGGAAAAATTCGGCACCACCTGGAAGCGAAGCGAGGCCAAGGAACTGCCGACGTTCCCGGTCGACAGGCCGATTCGTCAGATCGACTTCGTCCTCATTCGTCCCGAGTCGCGATGGAAGGTCATCGAAACCCGGGTCCTCGACGAAGCGGTCGCCTCAGACCATCGGGCGATCGTCTCCGTGCTCGACCTCGATCCGGGACAGCCGGGAAAGAATTGATCTTCGATAACCCAGGCCAGGAAACAGAAGTGATCATGATGCTCGATGCTCTGGTGGTGGCGCCTCATCCGGACGATGCCGAACTCGGGATGGGGGGGACAATCGCTCGACTGATCCAGGATGGATGGCGAGTTGGGATTCTCGATTTGACGAGCGGGGAACCCACTCCGCTCGGCAGTCTCGAACGCAGGGCCTCCGAGACGGCCGCGGCCAATGTCGAGATCGGTAATCCGTGGCGGCGGAATCTGGGGTTGGTCAATCGAAGCCTGGAGGCGACCCTGGAAAGTCGTCGCCGTTTAGCCGCGGTGTTACGAGAGACGCGGCCTCGATTTCTCTTCGCGCCCTACTGGGAAGACGCGCATCCCGACCACACGGCGGCGACCAAGCTCGTCGAAGATGCCCGGTTCTGGAGCAAACTCTCCAAGTCCGATATCCCCGGCGAGCCATTTCATCCCAGCCGAATCCTCTATTATTTCAGCGTCCACCTCAGGATTGTTGAGAAGCCAAGTTTCGTGCTGGACATCAGCGATCAGCACGCGTCCAAGGTCCGAGCCCTGGAATGCTACCGGTCTCAACTCGTCGACAATCAACCCGGAGGACGGCCTGGCGTGATCGAGAACGTCAGCGCCCGGACTCGATTTTGGGGAAACCTGGTGGGAGTGGTCCGTTCGCCAGCCGAGAGCCGGTTGGTTTGACCAACCTGCAAGGGCTTCTTCCTTAAAGTCTCGACCAATGTCTCAGGAAGTGACTTTGACGCGGCGTCCGTCGAGCTTCAAGCGTCCCGCTGCATAAAGTGAGATTGATTCGGGGAGTGCCGTGCATTCCTCTTGAAAGACCCGCGCGGCGAGCAATTCGGCCGTATCGTCTTCCAGGACGGGCACGGTACGCTGGACGATGATCGGGCCTGTATCGTAAGTATCGTCCGCGAAGTGGACGGTGCATCCCGAGATTTTTGCGCCGTAGTCCAATGCCGCCTGGTGGACGCGGGCGCCGTAAAACCCCTTGCCGCAGAAAGCCGGGATGAGCGACGGATGGACGTTGATCACCCGGTTTTGCCAATCGGGCGGGATCGGCATGATGGTCAGGAAACCGGCCAAAACGGCCAGATCGGCGCGATGTGCGCGGATCGGCCCGAAGATCGATTCGCTGACATCGGGATTGGCCTTCGTCGGGCGATCGGCGATCGCCATCTCTACGAGCCCAACTTCCGCAACCTCTCCTC
>CALKTZ010000067.1 GCA_937997355.1 uncultured Planctomycetales bacterium
CGTGCGGCCCGAGCTCACCGTAGCCAGCCTCGGCAAGGGCAACAGCTACGGCCATCCTCACACCGAAACCCTCAGCCTGCTGCACCTCACCAAGATCCCCCTGATCCGCACCGATCAGGTGGGGACGATCACCATCGAAACCGACGGGAAAGACTGGAAGGTCATCCAACCGAATCTCGCCCGCCGGAAGCCGACGCAAGACGACGTCGACCGCGTCGCCGCCTCGATCGGTGATGAACGCCCCGCTCCCGCCCGCTCGTCCAACTCCCGATCTTCCTCGAGCTCGTCGAGAACGACACGGCGGAAGTGATGCCGATCAGAGTCCTGCTCGATTCCCGCCGGGCATGACACCCCCTCTTCATTTCACGCTCACCTGCTTCGGATTCATAACCTGGACGCGCGAAACCAATCGGGGCGGTGACCCGGCACGGTCTCAAAGGGATACGGTGCCTATCGATCACTGGGGGCAGTGTTCCATGTCGCCCCGAGGCATAATCCTGAGCATTTGCTCCCATGTCTCCGGACTTCCGAGGCCACCCAGACGATCCATTTTTCGCCGCGAATCGTGGCCGAATCCGCCTTCCGCGTCCCGGCGCCTCCGAGTATGATTCCGCTCGCCCCGAGGATGGGGCCGCGTTCGCCCGATCGTGATGCGGTGATACGAAGGTGCCCATGGGACTCAGGGAGGAGCCGGCGATGCCGCGATCGATCCGCCCTGATTCCGGCTCGGCCGGCTCGCCGACGCCGAATTCCGTCCTGGCGAGCTTCCGAGAAGCACCGCAGGCCGTGGTCGAATTCTTCCTCGGCACCTTCGTCCGGGACGTCCTCACCTTCTACCCAAGCTGCCGCGTCGAGCGTGAGCCGATCCCGAGCGGGATGGCCACCATCCCCGAGGGAAATCCGACGGGGTCGGGCTTCAGCCTCGGCTTTCAACTCGTCGAGGACGCGGAATCCCTCGGCCACTCCTTGAGAGTGAAGCTCTTCAACTCATGGCATCGCCTGCGCAGGCGCGATGGCGGCAACTTCTCGCCGCAAGACTGCCGCCTGATCGGCTCAATCGGATCGGTCCTGGAGCTTCGCTGCCATTTCATCCTCCAGTGGGCGCACACCTCCCGGCTTGAGCTGAATCGCGGCGAGTTGGGAGATCATTACATCGCGGCCTGCGTGGAATCCGGTTCTTACGCGATCACCTCGATGAATCCGAGCCGGGTCGCGGCGACCATCCTCACGCTGCGGACGATGGCCCTCTCCACATACGAAAACCGTCGCGTCTCGACCGGGGCCTTGCTCCTGGGAAATGGGGCCGGCATTCCGGGTTCAAATCGTTACGCTCCCGACGAAACCCTCCGATTCGGCGTCGAGCTGACCGGCCTCAAGAGCCTGCATCGGCTTTGCGACGGCCGGCGCTCCGTCTTCCTGGTCGACGAAAATGGCCGGCTCGTGGACATCGTCGACATCGCGCAGTGGGCGGTCGACACCGATGTGCTCGCCCCGCGAAGCGGCGACGCTTATCCTCCCGATCTCAAGGCGGACGCTCATCAAACGAGCGAAGATGAGTCGGTCCCGTGCGCCCGAGTCTACACGCCGCACGCCCAGGCGACCCGACGCGGGGGGCACATCTGCCTCGTCCTGAGCCCCAACCAGGAGATCCTGGTCTTCGCCGGCGGTGTCCAGGAGTTCGCCTTCGCCCACGGCCGATGGCGGGTGCTCGACCCCGTGGCCAAGTTCAAGATCTGGCGGGATGCCGTCGCGGATCGCCGACTCGCACGCGTCCTGTTTCAAACAGCCCTGGACATGGCCGAGGGACGGCAGGGGGGCTTGCTGGTCGTCGTGAACGACCCCGCCGGGGCAACCGACCGCCTCATTGCGCCGGGCGACCTGCTGAGAGCTCCGTCTTGCTCGACCGATCGATCGTATCCCTCCGATTCGATTGCTGCCGAGAAGGATGATGAATTCAGCCCGGGGCTCGGCATCGCCTCGCGACCGACCGACCCGCCCACGAAACGGGCGCTCCACTATCTCGCGCGAGGATGTTCGGCGATTTCTCTCGATCCGCCGGTGCTTGAGGCCCTGGCAGCGATTGACGGTGCGCTGGTCACCGATTCCCGGGGAGAGGTCCTCGCCTTCGGTGCAATCCTCAGACACGATGCCTCATTGCTCAGCCCCCCCGGACAGATCCAGCCGACCGCCATCGAAGGGGCTCGGACGACCGCGGCCCTCGCCGCCAGCCGGTTCGGCCCGGTCCTGAAGATCAGCGAGGATGGAGTGGTTTCGTGCTTCCTCGACGGTATGCGAGCCTGGGATCTCTGACCATGCGCGGCCCCCGAATGTCGTCCCCCTACCTGAACTGAACCGGCTTTGCAGCAAAGAGTTGAGGCGGCACCACGCGTTCCCGCGAGGCTTCCCCTTGTCCCGCCTCGGCGTGATTGACTACGCTTGATCCTCGCAACCAAGAAGGAGTTCCGATGTCTGAGTTTTCCGTCGAATTGGATGTGGCGAGGAATCTCGCGGCCGAGGCCGCCGCCGAGGCGCTCCGGAGAGCAAAACAGGTCAAGCCCAAGGAGAAATCCAACCTCAGCTTCGTGACCGACCTCGACCTCGATCTCGAGAAGCTGATCCGCGCTCGCCTGCGAGAACGATTCCCTGGGGATGTCCTGACCGGCGAGGAATGCGCCTCGGAAGGGGAAGGACCCCGTCGATGGTCGATCGACCCCATTGACGGCACGGGGAACCTGGTTCATGGGCTGCCCCTCTGGGCGATCAGCATCGGCCTGATCGTCTCTGGCGAGCCCGTGGTGGGAGTGATCGCGATCCCCCCCC
>CALKTZ010000068.1 GCA_937997355.1 uncultured Planctomycetales bacterium
GGTCCCGGATTTGGTCCCTTGCGTCGATCTCGATCCCTCGGGCAGCAGCCCGTTCCCCTCTCCCGGCTGAGCGACCCGCTCCCACTCATCGCGGAGGATGGCCGCGATCTCCGAGGGGTCCATGTCGCTGCGCCTGGCCTCCTCGATCGCCTCGCGGAGCCGCTTGCGGACCAGCTCGGACCGCTCGGCCTTGCAACGCTCGGCCGCCCCCTCCGATACCTGCAAGCCCATCCCGCGTACCGGCTCCAGGAGACCCTCGGCCTGCAAATCCCGATAGGCCCGCGCCACCGTGTTCGGGTTGACCACGAGCTGCTTCGAAAGCTCCCGCACCGAGGGGACCAGATCCCCCGGCCGCAAGATCCCCGAAGCCACCGCGAACTTCATTCGATCCGCGATCTGGCCGTAAATCGGCCGTTCCGCGGAGTCGTTCAGCTCGAGATAAATCATCTGTATTGGCCCTCTGGTGTACTAGCTCAGTAGAACAGTAGTCATACGAATGTCGGATGTCAAGCGGCTTGCCAGTTTTTTCCGTTTGGGATTCGTGACACCGACGAAGCAGGTAGGTGCAAGGAAGGAGAAGCGACGTGATCGCGCAAGTTTTCGGGACACATCTGGTTGGCGAAGATTGGAGGGTCCCGGCGAGATGGCTGGCGTGTCACTCGATTTGCTGTGTATCATCGACATTCCGGCTTGAACTTCGGGCGATAGTTCCACTCTTCCCGGATCTCGGGGGAATGGCGGGTCGATGGGCCGATTGCGGGACGCGGACGGGGAAGATGAAAACCCGGATCGCGAGGGTGAATCGCGGGATTCCTCGGAGTTATCCCCCCGATCGATTCGGGGAGAGGGATCCGCCCCGTCGTCGACGCCGTTCTCGGAGGAGGGCTCGCTCTCGGTTTCGCTCCTGGAGCGGATCCTCGAACAATGCACCGAGTTCGAGGATCGCTGGCATACCGGCGACGGGCCTCGGATCGAGGACTATCTGCGGCACGTTCCGGACTCGGAGCGGGCGGAGTACCTGGCGGCCCTGGTGGCGGTCGAGCTGGAATTGCGATTCCGGTCGGGGGAGACGGGCTAGCCGGCGGAATACCTGGATCGATTTCCCGGGGAGGCCGAGCGGGTCCGCGAGATCTTCGATCGGGTCCGGAACGAGGCCGACCGCACGATCTCCGAGCGGAATTCGGACGCCTCGAAACCCGGGAGCGGGCGATCGTCGCCGACGGCGTCGAGCCTGCGAACCGGCGGCGGCCGTCCCGAGGAGCCGAACGGCCCGTCGCATCTCTGGCGACGCAAGGGGGTTTGGGGGGATGCGGACGAGGAAGATCCCGCGACCTCTCAATTGGAGGGCGAAGGGTCGCGCGACGATCCCGGCGAGGACCGGCCGGAGCGGCACGACCTGCCGACCCTGAGCGGAATCGGCGTGGCCGACCTGACCTTCGTCATGGGGCACGCCGAGGTGCTCGACGCGCTCGACGAGGAATCGGCCAGGAAGGCTTCGGAGCCGCCGAAGTCAGATCCGAAGGCGGAGCCGAAGCTACCGGCCTCGAACACTCCGGGCAAGAAGAACAAGCCCCCGGCCACCTACGGCCCCCCCGCGCAGAAGACGGGGCGGTTCAGCTTGCGCCGGCTGATCGACTCGGGCATGTTCGGCGACGTCTACCTCGCCCACGACGACAAGCTCCTCCGCGACGTCGCGCTCAAGTTCCCCAAGCTGGGGGCGTCGATCACCTCGGCGCGGGTCGAGACCTTCCTGATCGAGGCCCGGAACGCCGCGCAGTTGCGGCACCCGGGGATCGTGACGGTCTACGACGTGGCCGAGCGGGAGGGGGGGGGCGGGATCTTCGTCGTCATGGAG
>CALKTZ010000069.1 GCA_937997355.1 uncultured Planctomycetales bacterium
CGACCTTTCGGGCCACGGTCGACGATCCCGGAGCGACGCAAAGCCTCTCGCGTGCCCTGGGCGGGGTCGAGCACCCCATCCCGGTGCTCGTCGACCTGGAGCTCGGCATGGGCCGGACGGGTATCGAGCCGGGCCAGGCCGCCGAGGACCTCTATCAACTGGTTGCACAGCTTCCCAACCTGAAGCCCGACGGACTTCACGGATACGACGGACACATCCACAACAAGGACCTGAACGAACGCCGCGAAGCGGTGAAACCCGGCCAGCAGAAGACCCTCGATCTCCGCGATCGGCTCCTTGCCCGAGGGCTGCCGGTCCCCCGGTTGGTCATGGGAGGAACGCCCACCTTCCCGATTTATGGCGAGTGGGATATTCCGGGGGTGGAATGCTCCCCCGGCACGACGGTCTTTCATGATCACGGCTACGCAACGCGCTATCCTGACCTCCCATTCAAGTACGCCGCCCTGCTCCTCACCCGCGTCATCAGCCACCCAAGGCCGGGGAGGATCTGCCTCGACCTCGGCCACAAGGCAATCGCCGCCGATCCCGCCGGCCCGAGGCTCTACCTCCCCGACATCCCCGACGCCAAGTTCGTAATCCACAGCGAAGAGCACCTGATCGTTGAAACCGAGCTGGCCGGGCAATTCCCAGTCGGATCGACTCTCCTGGCCGTCCCGACCCACATCTGCCCGACGTGCGCGCTCCATCGCCGCGTCTATGTGATCGGCGACGGCGGCCTCGTCGACGAGTGGGAAGTCCAGGCGCGCGACCGCGTCCTGGTGATCTGAGGAGTCGCTCGGATCGACACTCTCCCATGAACGATCAGGAAGACATACGCCCTGCCCTGTGGATGATCACGGCATCCTTCAGCTTCGCGATGATGGGCTCCTTGACGCACGCGGTCGGCCCTCGTTGCGACTGGCAGGTGATCGCGCTCATCCGGATCGCGTCGACCTTCGTGATGTCGGTCGGCCTGGCCTTGAGCCTGGGCGTTCCGCTCGTCTTCGCGAGGCCGAAAACCCTCTGGATTCGAAGCTCGGCCGGGACTCTGAGCCTCCTCTGCTCGTTCTATGCGTTGACGAAGCTCCCCGTGGCGGATGTCCTGACCCTGACCAATACCTATCCGCTCTGGATCGTCCTGATTTCCTGGCTCCGCAATGAACGCGCCACATCCTGGGGGGACCTTGCCTGCATCCTGTGCGGCGTGATCGGCGTCGCCCTGATCCAGGGATCTTATCTCTCCGGCAAGGCCAATCTCGCATCGCTGATCGCCCTGGTCGGCACCTTCGCGACCGCCGTGGCCATGCTGGGGCTGCACCGGCTCAAGAACGTGGACCCCCGCGCGGTGGTGGCCCATTTCTCAGGGTTTGCCAGCGTCACTCTCCTGGTTTGTCTCCTGGTCCGTGGCCGAATTTTATCCGCGAGCACGTTCGATCGCCAAACAATCCCCCTCCTCTTGGGGGTTGGGTTCACCGGAACGATCGGTCAAATTCTGTTGACCAAGGCGTTCGCCTCGGGGGCGCCGACCAAAATCTCGGTCCTGGGGCTCACCCAGGTCCTCTTCGCCATGGTTTTCGACCTGGTGTTCCAGGGACGGCGGTTCAGCCTCGTCTCCCTGACCGGCTCCTTATTGGTCCTCTTCCCGACCGCGTGGATCACGGCCCGCTCGGGCCGGCAATCGAATTAACACGCGAAACCCGTTAACCTAAATCTTGCAAACCGCCGAAGAATCGGAAATTCATACCGCGCCAGGGCGGGTGGATACGGAATCACGGAACGGAGTCGAAGTCCGATGCACGCACTGGCCTGGCTGAAGAATCCGGCGAAATCTTCCTTCCGGCCGGTCAACGTCCTCTCGGGTGATGATCCCTTCTTCAAGCGGGAAGCAATTCACGGCATCGTCGGGCTTGCGCTCGAAGGCGAGGACGACCCGGCGTCGGTTCGGCGGCTGGAGGGGAATCAGGCCAATCTCGCCGATGTCCTCGACGAGCTTCGCACCCTGCCGTTCTTCTCGAAGCGTCGGATCGTGGTGATCGACGACGCCGACCCCTTCGTCACCAAGAACCGCAAGGAACTCGAATCGTATGTTGAGCACGCCTCGGCCTCCGGGGTCCTGATCCTCTCGGTCAAAACCTGGGCGTCAACGACCAAACTGGCCAAGCTCGTCGAAAAGCATGGGCTCGAAATCAACTGTTCCACCCCGAAGGAAAGCGAGTTGCCCGGGTGGTTGGTTGCTCTTGCGCGTGACCGTTACCGATGCGCAATGGGCGCGGACGCGGCGAAGCTTCTGGTGGAATTGATCGGGGCCGAACCGGGCATCCTGGCCTCGGAAGTCGAAAAGCTTTCGGTCTACGTGGGATCGACGGCCCAGATCGGCCGGGCCGACGTCTCCAAGATGGTGGAAGCCGGCCGGATCGAGACAGTTTGGAAGGCGCTCGACGCCGCGACAACCGGCCAGGCCGCCCAGGCGCTCGAATATCTGGATCACCTGATCGCGTCGGGCGAACATCCGATCAAGGTCCTCGCCGGGATGAGTTTCAACCTGCTCAGATTGCATCATGCCGGCAAGTTGCGCGTCGCGCGATTGGGTTTGGAAGAAGCCTGTAAACGAGCCGGGATTCACCACTTGGCCGTGGCGGGCGTGCAAAAGCAGCATTCGCATCTGGGCCCAGCTCGGGTGGATCTCATCCCCGAATGGCTCCTCCGCGCC
>CALKTZ010000070.1 GCA_937997355.1 uncultured Planctomycetales bacterium
CACCCTCGTCTCTCCCTCGATGACGTGGGCGTTGGTGATGGCATAGCCATCCTTATTGATGATGAATCCGGAGCCCTTCCCCGATGGGGTTTCGATGGAGATGACGGCCTCGCCGAAGCTCCCGACCAGTTCCTTGACCGAGGCCGGTTTCAGCGGTTTCACGGTATAGAAGCCCGCGCCGTCATCCTCGGGGGCTGCCGAGCGGGGCGAGCCGCCCACGGCTTCCTTATCATCGACCTTGGTGCGACGGACGATCTGATCGCGAGGCAGTTTCAGCACGTCGAAACCAAGGTCCACGTACAGGGAATTCGGTTTCTCGGCGATGATCTGACCGACGACGCGCTGTCCGTCTTTCAGGACGAGGACCTCGAAATCGGCTGCTTGAGTGGAACTCGCGAGGCATCCGACTCCGAGACCGACCGCTGCAAGGAAACCCAAGCTTCGCATGAGCTATCCCATCATCCTCTTCGGGTAAGTCCGTTCCGATAGCTGCCTGCGGGAAGCCTCAAGCAACTGCTCCAAGAATCCTCATCAAAAAATCCTCAGGCAGCATTATTGTAGAAAACCCTAAAGTTGTTGCAACCCTGAGCGACGGCAATCTCTTCCGACTCCTTTCTCACTCCTCGAAAGAGGTATAATTCTCCCAGATGCAGGCGAAGCGGTTGGAATGTCAAATCTTCTTGACGCTTTGAGAGCTTTCTGGCAAGTTTGCGCGATCTTGCCGATTCGCGATTTACCTCTCGCTTTGCTCCGGCTTGCGACAATATCCCGTTAGCCAGACCCGAACGTGGGGAGATGCTCCAGTGTTGAACTCGAAGTCGAAGCAAACGATTCCCGCGGACTCGCGATCGGTTTCGAGGGTTTCCAACCCGACGCGGCGTGAATTTCTGACCGCGGCAGGGGTTGCGGGGCTTGGACTTTCTATCGGCTCGAACGGGGTCGCGCAGCAAAATCGGGCGCCGGATGCCCCGCCGATTCAACTCGTTCCGGAACTCAAGACTACCCCGGTTCGGCACGACCAGCCGCTTCACAACTTCCAGATGGTCAACGTCAAACCTCTCCCCAAGGATCGGGAGGGGATCTGGGTCCTGGATTTCGCGTTCAAGCCGCTTCGAATCAAGCAGATCGAGAATCCCAACCGGCAGCAAATTCATTACCTGTATTACAAGGTCGTGAATCGCACCGGCGCCCCCCGGATTTTCGTGCCCCAGTTCTACATGGTGAACGAGGCGGGCACGAAATATCCGGATACCGTCATCCCGCGTGTGATTCCGCTCATCCGGGCGAGAGAAGATGCCACAATCCCGCTCCTGGGATCGGTCACGGTGATGGGGACGATTCCCCCGAGCACCAAGCAAGACGTTGACGATGCCGTCTACGGCGTGGCTGTTTGGGATAAGTGGGATCCTCACGCGGATCGCTTCAGCATTTACGTCCGAGGACTGTCGGACGGCTACAAGGAACTCCCCCCTTCGGCTCCGGGTAAGCCCCCCGTGGTCAAATATAAAACCCTCAAGATCGATTTCATCCGCCGCGGCGATGAGCGAAATCTCAGCGAGCGGGAGATCCAGTTGAACGATCCCCCGACCGAGTGGGTTTATTGGTGAGCGGCGTATTCGATCGGATCGGTGATCCCGAGCTTTTCGAACGCCGCCAGGCGAATCCGGCAAGAGTCGCAGTGGCCGCAGGCCCGGCCTTCCGGGGTCGGGTCGTAGCAACTGTGTGTCAGGCCGTAGTCCACCCCCAGCGCCAGCCCCCGGCTGATGATCTCCGTCTTATTCAGCCTGAGTAGCGGGGCGTGAATTCGAAACCTCCCGGTTCCTTCCACTCCGGCTTTCGTGGCGAGCTGCGCCAGATTCTCGAACGCCCTGAGGAACTCCGGCCGGCAATCGGGGTAGCCCGAGTAGTCCATGCAGTTGACCCCGGCGAAGAGATCGAATGCCCCGAGTGTTTCCGCCCAGCCGAGTGCCAGGGCGAGGAACACCGTGTTGCGTGCCGGGACGTAGGTGATTGGTATTCCCTCGTTCATCGACTCGCTCGACCGGTCTTTCGGGACGCTGAGATCCGCAGTGAGCGCGCTCCCTCCGAAGGCGCGCAGATCGATCGACAGCTCGATATGGCGAGTCACGGCGAAAGCTTTCGCCACGCGCCTCGCCGCCTCCATCTCCACCGCATGGCGTTGCCCGTACAGGATCGTGAGCGCGTAGAGATCGAACCCCGCTTCACGCGCTTCCGCCAGGGTCGTCGTCGAATCGAGGCCCCCGCTGAGGAGCACGACCGCCTTGGGTTTTTGCCCCTCGTTCATGGCTTGCCGCTCCTCGTGCCGGCCTCGGTGGCTGCCTGACGACCGGGGAACGGTCCCGAACTCCAGGTCCAGAGCGGCCAACGGGTGTTGGCCGCTTTCATGGTCCGTTCGCCATTGATGATGCCGCTCAGGAGAATCACCAGCCCGAAGACGCCGACCGTTCCCAGGATCCAGCCGATCCACGGAACCCGAGAGTCGAGTGTTGGAACGTTCGGGCCTTCAACCGCCGGTTCTTCAGAAGCCGCCAAACCGGGAGCGCCGGGATGAGGTCGGTTCACGATCACATAGACCACCATCAGGAGGAAGAAGACCCAGAACACGCCATGCATGTTCACGCGGTGCCAGTTCGACGGATAGAAGAAGTAGAGGGCATGGGTGTTCTGGTAGAGCAGCATGGTTCCCGACAGCCAGAGGACCGGGAACGCCGCGTATTTTTGCAGCCGTTTTTTATGGATGTAGAGCCAGATCGCAACGCCGACGAATCCGAGCACACAAATGCCGTCGAGCATCATGAGCACATTTTTGGCCATCGCGCCCGGATCGGAATAACCGTACGACTTGAAGGAAGCCGTCCACTCGGCCAACTTCTCGGAAGTCGTGAATCGTCCCACGCGATGCCAGAGAGGAAGAAGGCCCAGGGTATAGAACATTCCCAGGAATGAGACGAACTCGATCCCTTCATCTTCGGGAGGCTTGGGATAAGTATGGTTGACCATCCCGAAGCAGTAGATGAAACCGGCGATGAAGCCGCAGGAAGTCTCCATCACATTCCAGTGATTGATCGTCATCCCCGTGGCCTGAAAATCGTTGGCGATATTCCCGAGCATTCGGCCGACGCTCATGCCGAGCCCGAAGCCGATATATCCAAAAAAGGCCCCGCGAAGTCCGGTGAGCTTCTTGTTCCAGGCGAGCCAGACGATTTGCCCGATCGCGGCCCCGAAGAATGCGATGGAGGTATTATTGCGGGGTGGATTGATGTCGAACCCGATGACGATCACGACCAGGTAATAGGTGATCCATCCCGCGATGAAGATGCTCCCCAGGTAGCCGAGCCAATCTCCCGTCCGCATCGGCTTGCGTTCCAGGACCAGGCCGATGAGCGCTCCGCCGAAGGTTCCCCAGGCACTTCCTTGAAGGAACAGGGTGAGGAAGCCGTAACTGTAATTGATCAGGGTATCGGACTGGGCATACCCGTGCAGGATGCCGTAGCTCATCTGGCCGCCGAGCCCGATTCCCAGGGCGCTCAGCCCGGCGAGGACGGGCATCCACAGGAAAAGGGATCTCTGGCCGCTGACGAAGGCGAACGCCATCGCGAGCGCCGCGCCGGGATACATCGCCCCGACCAGATGTCCAAAATCCCCCCGGATGCCCCAACCCAGGCCAACCGCCAGCGCGACGAACAAACTTCGCCAGATTCGATCCCCGAGACTCATGACAGACCCTCTCACGCGGCAAGGATTTGTGTTGCGGGAGCGTTCGCTTCGAGTAAATTGGATTTCGGTTGTAACGGTGAAGCCGGGCGTACGCAACCCGATGGAATCGGCCTTGCGACTCGCGCCGTAAATCCGTTAAGGTGATAGGATATCGATGCAGTCCGCTGGTTACCAAGATTTAGGATAGATGACGACATGGCTCACAAGAAAGGACAGGGTTCCAGTCGCAACGGCCGCGATTCGAATCCTCAGATGCTGGGAATCAAGCTCTACGGCGGCCAGGCGGCCAAGGCCGGGAGCATCGTCTGCCGCCAGAAGGGGACCCGGTGGCGACCCGGCAAGAATGTTGGCGTCGGCCGCGACTGGACCCTCTTCTCGCTCATCGAAGGGACGGTCAAGTTCGATCAGGGTGGACGCCGGATCAACGTGCTCCCCCTGGCGGAAACGTCCGGCAATTGATTGATCGCGTCTGTATCCGCCGAATCCGCCCTCATCCTCGGTCGATCGCGGAATGTCTTTCACCCGGTTCGACCTGGGAGACCTTGAGCATCACGGCTCGAAGCATTTGACGTATGTTTGTTGATCGAGTCACGATTTTTGTGAAGGGCGGGGACGGCGGAAACGGCTGCGTCAGCTTTCGCCGCGAGAAGTACGTTCCTCGCGGCGGTCCCGATGGCGGGGATGGCGGAGCCGGCGGCAACGTCATCATCCGAGCCGCCGACGGTTTCACCAACCTCGCGCATCTCTCCCACCAACGCCATTGGAAGGCGACGAGAGGCGGGCACGGACAGGGTTCGACCTGTTTCGGCCGGGGAGGGACCGATACGATCATCGATGTCCCTCCAGGAACGCTCGTGCGCGATCGAGATCGCGGGCATGTCCTGCGCGATCTCAAGAATGCGGGAGACTTCGTGATCGTCGGTCACGGAGGTCGAGGCGGGCATGGCAACACCCATTTCAAATCCTCGACGAACCGGGCCCCACGGCAGCACGAGGAAGGGCTCCCCGGCGAGGAACGCTGGCTCGTCCTCGAATTGAAGGTGATCGCCGATATCGGCTTGATCGGACTTCCCAATGCCGGCAAATCGACGTTGCTCTCCCGGATTTCCCGGGCCCATCCGGAAATCGCCGATTATCCGTTCACGACGAAGTATCCGAATCTCGGAACTGTCGTGATCGATGCCGACAAATCGTTCGTGGTCGCCGATATTCCCGGCCTCATCGAAGGCGCGCACGCGGGACACGGCCTGGGACATGAGTTCCTGCGGCATGTCGAACGGACGAGGATTCTCGTTCATCTGGTCGAGGCCGTCCCGATCGACGGTTCCGACCCGCTCCAGAACTACCGGACCATTCGCCAGGAGCTTGAAAAGTACAGCCCGGCGTTGGCGGATCGTCCCGAACTTCTCGTCATTTCCAAGATGGATGTGACCGGTGCCGCCGAGGCGCGTGACCGCATCGCCGGGGAATTGAATCGAGACGTTCTGGCAATTTCGGCCGTCACCGGCCGAGGGATTCCTCAACTGATTCGTCGGCTCT
>CALKTZ010000071.1 GCA_937997355.1 uncultured Planctomycetales bacterium
AGTGGACCAGTATCGGCGACACCATCCGTCTCCACGGCAAGAACAAGGCCCGCATCCGGGTCGCCGGCGCGATCGATCCTTACGTCCAGGAGCACATTGACCTGCTCCAGAGCATCTACGACAACAAGCCGATCTGTGAGCTGAAGCCGATGGCCGAGAGCACGATGGCCGCCGTGATGGGGCGCACCTCGGCCTATACGGGCAAGGCGATCACCTGGGATGAGATCATGAAATCCGAGGTCGACACCTTCCCCAAGAAGCTTGAGTGGGGCCCCTACCCCGAGCCGGCCGTCCCCCGGCCGGGCGTCAGCGATTTGATCTGATTTGCTCGAAAATTTATCGCTTTCCGTGGATGAAAACGAGGCAGGTCCTCCGATGCGCGGGGATCTGCCTCGTTTTCGAAACGCCTCGTCCGTTCGAACTCCGGATTCCCATTCACTTCATTCGTCGAGGATCTTTCCGATGCGACTCCTTCGCATGATTTCGCTGGCCGCGATGATCGCGGGCGTCCTGGGATCGTCCCCCTTCCTGGCCTCCGCCGAGGCGGCCGAAACGACCAGGATCGTCCTGGTCGCGGGGCGGCCGAGTCACGGCCCCGGCGATCATGAGTTCAACGCCGGCTGCAAGCTCCTGGCCAGGCAATTGGCACGAATCCCGGGAGTGGATCCGGTCTACGTGCCCGGCGGTTGGCCGAAGGACGAAGCCGTTTTCGACGACGCCAAGGCCGTGATCTTCTTCATGGACGGCGGGGACCGGCATCCCATGATCCAGGGAGATCACCTGGAAAAGCTGCAAAAGCTGATGGATCGTGGCGTCGGCCTCGGCTGCCTGCATTACGCCGTGGAAGTGCCCAAGGGGAAGCCGGGCAACAAGTTCCTCGACTGGATCGGCGGCTACTACGAGACGGGATTCTCGACCAACCCGCACTGGACGGCGGACATCAAGAGTTTGCCCAAACATCCGATCACGAACGGGGTTGCCCCCTTCGCCGTGAAGGACGAGTGGTATTACAACATTCGGTTCCGGCCCGACAAGACAGGTATGACGCCGCTGATCGTCGCGACTCCCGACAAGGAAACGCGGAAGGGAGCGACCGCTTCGCCGCGCGGGCCTTACAAGCACATCGTCGCCAACGAGGGGCGTGAAGAAGTGCTCTCCTGGGCCGTGGAACGGCCGGACGGCGGGCGTGGATTCGGTTTCACCGGGGGGCACAAGCACACGAACTGGGGCGACCCGAACTTCAGAAAGTTTGTCCTGAACGCCATCGTCTGGCTGGCGAAGCGAGATGTTCCCTCCCAGGGAATTGACTCTCACGTCACCGAGGCCGAGCTCAAGCAGAACCTCGACCCCAAGAAGTGAAAGACTCCGGAGACTGGCTCGAAGCGAAGCGCCGTACACGTCCCCTTTTTTCGCGGGCCTGTGCGATCAAGATATTGAGACCTTCGGTCGTGGGTATCGGCGAGGGCGGGAGATCCTCGCCGATCAGATTCGGCTGTTGGCGGAAGATCCGAGATCGCGAAGGCCCAGCCTCGTAGGGGCGGCCTTGTGTAGCTCGGGGCAATGCCCCGAGATCCGGCCCCGGAGGGGTGAAGGCCGTGTGCAACCCGAACATGAATCGCTCGATGCTCAACTTTCACGATTCGAAAAGGCTGAATCTTGGAGGACGCATGTTCATGCTAGTGCGTATTCGCCTGGCAACACTTCTGATGATCTCGATGTCCTTGCCGATGGCGATTGGACGTGTGGATGCCGCGAATTCAGACGCCGCGAAGGGCCGGCCGAACGTGCTGCTTCTGATGTCGGACGACCTCACCGCGACGGCCCTCTCGTGTTATGGAAACCCCGTCTGCAAGACCCCCAACATCGATCGGCTCGCCGCCCGGGGGATGCGATTCACTCGGGCTTACTGTCAGGCCACGTTCTGCGGGCCCTCGCGCGCCTCGATGCTTTCGGGATATTATCCGCACGCGACCAATGTTTTCGGCTATGTCAGCGGCCGGGAGGCGATCGGCGACCGCGCAACCTGGCCCCAGCATTTCAAGGACAACGGATACCGAACCTCGCGCGTCAGCAAGATTTTTCACATGGGGGTCCCCGGCGGAATCGAAGAAGGGTCTGACGGGACCGATGACGCGGTCTCCTGGACCGAGCGATTCAATAGCCGGGGGCCCGAATGGAAAGCTCCGGGAGTTGGCGAGACGTTGGAAGGAAACCCCGACGGCTCCAGGCCGGTCGTCGGAGGTAATACGTTCGTGGTGGTCGCGGCGGATGGCGACGACTCGGTTCACTCCGACGGCAAGACCGCCGGGAAGGCGGTCGAGTTGATTCAACAGTACAAGGGAAACGATCAACCATTCTTCCTGGCCGTCGGCTTCGTCCGTCCCCATGTGCCGTTCGTCGCGCCGAAGGCCTATTTCGATCGTTATCCGCACGAGCAGATCGAGCTTCCTCCAAAGATCGCGGGCGATCAGGACGACATCCCGAGGGCCGGCATCAACTACAAGACGAGTGCGAACATGAAGATGGACGTCACTCGCCAGAAGAAGGCGGTGGCGGGATATTACGCGTCGGTCAGCTTCATGGATGCTCAGGTCGGGAAGGTCCTGGACGCGCTCGACACGGCCGGCCTCGCGGATTCAACCATCGTGATCTTCACCAGCGACCACGGCTATCACCTCGGAGAGCACGACTTCTGGGCCAAGGTGAGCCTCCATGAAGAATCCGCGGCCGTCCCTCTGATTATCCGAGTTCCGGGAAAGAAACCGGGAGTGAGCCGTTCATTCGTCGAGTTGATCGATCTCTATCCGACGATTTCTCGCCTCTGCAATCTGAGCGTCCCGGAACGCCTCCAGGGCCTCGATATCGGCCCCGTCCTCGATGATCCGACGAAGCAGGTGCGAGACGCGGCCTTCTCGATCAACGGCCCGAAGTCGGGGGATGGAATGCTCCTCCGTGACGATCGATGGGCCTTCATCCAGTACAAGGAAGACGCATCCCGAGGGGTCGAGCTGTACGACATGGACGCAGACCCGAAGCAGATCAGGAATCTCGCGGCCGACAGCGCGAACAGAGAACTCGTCGAGGCGTTCAAAGTCAGGGTTGCGGAAAAGCTACGCAAGATCCGAACGAACGATCTCAAGCCCCGATGATGGATTAGCATTCTGATCATAGGTGCATCATCTTCGGCGGTCGAATGACCTGGATTCTGCACGCGAGTGATCTGCGCTAACCGTGCCCTCCATGGTAAGATTGTTGATTCGGCCCGAAATCGTTTTGAATTTTCATGAAGGCGCGAACCTTCAACGCTTGTAGCTTGTCGGGCAGGGGAATCAATTTTTCAACCGATTGCAGAACGGGAGCTCGAACGTGAAGAGCGTGGCGGTTGTCGGGGCCAGCGGTGCGGTAGGGGAGCGGATGATTCAGCTCGTGGCGGAGCGGAATTTCCCCTTCAAATCGATCAAGTTCCTGGCCTCGGAACGGAGTGCCGGCAAGACGTTGGGCTTCAAGGGAGAGACGTTCAAGATCGAGCCGATCAGCGCCAGGGCGTTCGAGGGGGTCGACATCGTCCTTTCGAGCACCCCGGGGTCGATTTCCAAGGAATGGAGCCCGATCGCCGCGAAGGCCGGCGCGGTGGTCGTCGACAACTCGAGCGCCTTCCGGATGGATCCCTCCGTCCCGCTCGTCGTCCCCGAGGTCAATCCCCACGATATCCTCAAGAATCAGGGAATCATCGCCAATCCGAATTGTTCCACCATCCAGATGGTGGTTGCCCTCAAGCCGATCCACGATGTCGCCCGCATCCGTCGGGTGATCGTGAGCACCTATCAGTCGGTCTCGGGCGCCGGGATGAAGGGGATTCACGAGCTCGAAGCCCAGAATCATGCCTCGGCCGCCCAGCAGTCGATCCCGGCCCCCGCCAAATTTGCTCATCCGATCATCGGTAACTGCATCCCCCACATCGACGACTTCCTCCCCGACGGCTACACCAAGGAGGAGATCAAGATGGTCAACGAGACGCGCAAAATCATGGGAGACCCTTCCATCGAGGTTTCCCCGACCTGCGTGCGCGTCCCCGTGCCGTTCTCGCACAGCGAATCGATCCAGATCGAGACGGAACGGCCGATCACCGTCGAGGAAGCGAAGGCAATTTGGTCGAAGGCGCCCGGGTTGACGGTTGTCGATGATCCCTCGCGCAACCTCTATCCGCTGGCCGCAGACGCCAACGGCAAGGACGACGTCTTCATCGGCCGGATTCGCCAGGACCTGAGCCGGCCGAACGTCCTCCTCTTCTGGTGCGTGAGCGACAACCTTCGCAAAGGCGCGGCGACGAACGCCGTTCAAATCGCCGAGGAGTTGATCCGGCTGCAAGCCGCCCGAGGTTGAGATCCGGTCTTTCAACTCCGGTGAAGCCGGGACGGGACCTCGTGGACGCACGCAACATCAAGCTGACGATCTGCTATGACGGCACCGACTTCCGGGGCTGGCAGCGTCAGCCCGAGCAGCGCACGGTCCAGGAGGAATTGGAGTCGGCTATCGAGCGGCTGACCGGGAGCTACTCCAAAACGACGGCCTGCAGTCGGACCGACGCGGGGGTCCATGCGCGCGGACAGGTCGTTCATTTCTTCACGGCGTCCCGGCTGTCGCTCGACGTGATCGTGCGGGCTTTGAATGCACTCACGCCCCGCGATCTCCAGATCCTCGACGCCACGGAGATGCCCCAGGCGTTTCACTCGACGCTCGATGCCGTCTCCAAGCGTTATCGTTACCAGATCGATAACCAGCGGTACGCCGATCCGTTGCAGTTGCGGACCAGTTGGCATGTCTTCCACCCGCTGGATATCGGGGCAATGCAGCGGGCCGGCAAGGCGCTGATCGGCCGCCACGATTTCCGCAGCTTCGAGACGGAATGGCCCAACCGTATGAGCAGCGTCCGGACGATCCTCGACCTCACGGTGGCCCGATCGGAAAACCTGGTCTCGATCGAGGTCGAGGCCGACGGTTTCCTCTACAATATGGTTCGGGCGATCGCCGGGACCTTGATGCTGGTGGGGGCGGGGAAGCGTCCGGAACATTGGGTCGAAGAGGTTTTACGCGCGGAAAGCCGGGTCGAGGCCGGCCCCACCGCCCCGCCGCAGGGGCTTTTTCTCCTGGTCGTCCGTTATCCTTGAGCCGCCAACCACGTCGTCGAACCCGGAACCATCGATGCGAATCGTCCACGTCATCACTCGGCTGATCCTGGGAGGGGCCCAAGAAAATACCATGCTGACCGTCGAAGGGCTCCACCACCGGTATCGCGACGACGTGACGCTGATTACCGGCCCGGCCGAGGGGCCTGAAGGAGACCTGTTTGCTCGGGCCGAGGTGCAGGGGCTCAAGGTGGAAGTGATGCCCGAACTGGTACGGCCGGTCCGGCCCGGCATCGACTTCCGGGCGTATCGCGAGCTCCGCAAGGCGTTCCGTCGACTCAAGCCCGAGGTGGTGCATACCCACAGCTCGAAGGCGGGGATCGTCGGGCGGGCCGCCGCGTGGGACGAAAAGGTGCCGGCCGTCGTCCACACGATTCACGGCCTCCCCTTCGGTCCGTTCGAGACGGCCCTCAGGAACCGGCTCTACATCACCCTGGAACGCTGGGCTGCCAGGCGGTGCCATGCGATCGTGAGCGTCTGCGACGCCATGACGACCCAGGCCCTCGCGGCGGGGGTCGGCCGTCCGGAGCAATTCCAGACCGTCTACAGCGGCATGGACGTTGACGCATTCCTGAACCCGCGACACCCCCGCGCCGAGATCCGCCGGGAACTGGAACTCGCCGACGACGAGGTGGCCTTCGCCACCGTGGCCCGACTGTTCGAGCTGAAGGGACACGACGACATCCTGGAAATCGCCCCCGCCGTGCTCCAGGCCAATCCCAAGGTTCGTTTCGTCTGGATCGGCGACGGCATCCTCCGGGAACGTTTCCTCGCCGACATCGATCGACTCGGCCTCAAGCATGCCTTCCGGTTCACCGGGCTGGTGCCTCCGGATCGAATCCCCGAATTGCTCGGGGGAGTCGATGCCGTGATCCATCCCAGTTTGCGCGAAGGGCTTGCGCGTGTTTTGCCGCAGTCCTTGCTG
>CALKTZ010000072.1 GCA_937997355.1 uncultured Planctomycetales bacterium
GCGCCGCAACATCGGGCTGGTGTTCCAGGACCCGGATGATCAGCTCTTCTGCACGACGGTCATCGAGGATGTCGCCTTCGGCCCGCTCAATCTCGGGAACAGTCCGGCCGAGGCCCGACGCATCGCGGAGGAGGCCCTGGCGCGGGTCGATCTGCTGCACGTCGCCGGGCGCATGCCGCATCACCTCAGCTTCGGCGAGCGGAAGCGGGTTTGCCTGGCGGGGGTCCTTGCCTGCGGGCCTTCCGTGCTCGTGCTCGACGAGCCGACGGCCAACCTCGACCCGCGCGGCCGTCGTCGCTTCATCCAGTTGATGCGGGACCTGCCGACGACGACGATCATCGCCACGCACGACCTGGAGATGGTGCTCGAACTCTGCCCACGCTCTCTCATCCTGGATGAAGGTCGGGTCGCGGCCGACGGGCCAAGTCGCACCATCCTGGCCGACGAGCCCTTGCTGGAGTCGCACGGGCTGGAGATGCCGTTCAGCCTGAAATATGCTCGGCATCAGTCTGATCAGAACAATTAAGCTTGAAAGCCTTCACTTCGAGGGCGTTTCGGCGATCAGCTTCTGAAATTCGGGCAAAGCCCTGAGAATGGCCAGGTCGGGATCGGACTGAACCTCGCGGATCGGGAACCCCAACCGGACGGCCTGGGCTAGCAGGTCGAGCGAACGGCGGACCGGGCGAGAATCCCCGGATTTCTCCGCATAGACCGCCAGGGCGCATGCGGCGTTGTAAACCCGGTGGGGGGTCGGCTTTTGGAGGAGGCGGTCGACGTCATCGACCGTTCCCGGGTCCGCCAGCCTCGCCCGAATGAGAGCCCGGAGCTGCACGGCGTCGAGCAGGTTGGGATCGGTTCTCAGCGCCTCGTCGAGATGGCCTATCGCGCCGGCCGGGTCTTCGGAACGCACCACCCGCGCGATCCCATAATGTGCGGCGGCAAAGGCCGGATCGAGGTTCAGCGCCCTGGCGAAATCCTCCTTCGCGCCGCGGGGGTCTCGCTGAAGCCGGCTCATCCCCCGGGCCACGAGGACGTTCGGATTCTCGGGATTCCTTTCGAGGATTCTCTCGAAGGATCGATCGGCCTCTTCGTGACGACCCATGCGTGCCAACGCTTCGCCGAACGCGACCAGCACCCCCACCTCGTCGCGTCCCGCGGCGATGCCCCGCTCAAGGTCGGATCGAGCCTCATCGAGCTGGTCGAGTTCCAGCTCGACGAGTCCGCGATTGACGAGGGCTTCCGGGAAGCTCGGGTCGAGCTCGATCGACCGGTCGTAGGCCGCCTTGGCGTCGATCAATCGGCCCGATTTCGCCAGGGCCAACCCCAGATTGAAATGCGCCCAGGCGAAATTCGGCCCGCGGACGACGCACGCCGTGAACGCCGAGACGGCATCCGGATAACGGCCGAGATGAAAGTAGCAGTGTCCCAGGCCGAACCAGGCCCAGAAGGAGGTGACATCGCGTTTGATGGCTTCCTTCAGGGGGACTTCCGCCTCGGAGAACCGACCGTCGGCCAGCAGCGACGTGCCGAAGACCAGATAGTCATAGGAGGACGAGAGCGGGATCTCCGACGCCCTCCGGCGATCCTGATCCGCCAGCTTCGAGAGCCCGAGCGCGTCTTCGAACCTCGCCCGTTCGAGGAAGAGCGCGGCGGTCGGCCGATCGCCGAGGCGTTCCGCCCGGTTGATCAGCCGCACGGCCTGTTCCAGACTCCTCCGCCGGTCCCCCTCGGTGCCGAGCTTCTCGGCCACCTTCACCCTCGCACGCGCGTTGAGCAAGCTCAGCTCGACGGCCTGCTCGATGACCTGGTCGCGCTCGACGGCCGGGAGCCGCTGGATCCAGCCGGCACCTTGCCCCCAGTTCGGTTCCGAGAGTCCGACGTAGCCCAGGGTTTCCTGGGCTTGGCTCAAGCCCTTGTTGATGTGCTCGACCCGATCGCTCTGGGTATTGAGCCAGAATTGGCTGTCGGCGAAACCTTGTCGGAAGACCTGCAAGCGGAGTCGCGCCGCCACGTCCTGAATCCGGGTGTAGAGCATGCTGACCGAGGCGCCCAGGAGCAGGACCAGCAAGAGGCTGATCAGGCCGACCGAGGTGGACGACGAGATCGCGGGATGTCGCTTCGCCCATTTCTTGATCCGCTCCTTCGGACTTGGGTCGGGGCAATGCTTCATCGGGAGGTTGTCGAGAAATCGCCGCAGGTCCTCCGCAAGTTCACTGGCCGACGCATATCGGCGATTCGGGTCGGGATGCAGGCATTTGGCGGCGAGTGCGTCCAGGCTCCAGGGGACATCCTCCCTCGCGGCGCGGAGCGACGGGACCTGCCGTCGCGAGGCGAGCATGACTTCGATCGTGTCGAAGATCGAACGTTGGGGGGAAGGTTCAGGAAAGGGATGACGTCCCGCGATCATCTCGAAGAGGATCAGCCCGAGCGCATAGATGTCGGATCGCCCGTCGACTGCGGAAGGGCTGGTCGACCCTCTCGGATTGAATGCATCGAGATGTTCCGGGGACATGTATGGTAGCGTGCCGCCGATCTTGGCGCGATCGAGACTCCCTTCCGGATCATCCGAGGCTTGCTCGACCGAGAGGTTGAAGTCCAGGAGCATCGGGGTCCCGTCGGCCGTGATCAGGACGTTCGACGGCTTCAGGTCGCGGTGCAGCAACCCCCGCGAGTGGGCGTGCTCGAGCCCCTCCGCCAGCCTGGCGATGATCCAGACCGCCGCCTGCACGCCGCTGGCCCCTTGCAAGAATCGACGCGACGGGCGGTTCGCGTCCATGAGGTAAGGCAGCGGATTCGGATCATGGGCGGTCGCGGCCGAATTGCCGAGGAGCCGGGGAAATCGTTCACGGATGGCATGCGTCACCAGCGTGTAAAGCGAAGATACCGGGCTGGGAGCAATTCGCGGAGCTGGAAGAGCCTCGCGAATGGACGAGGAGAGGTCATTCTGACGGTCCTTTATAGATCGGGAAGCACTCCCGGCGAGATCGGCCGGGAAATTCTCACGCCTCGAATTGCTGCTCGACGTGCTCCTTGGTTGACGCGAGACGCGGTCGAGTGCCTGGATCAAGCTCTGGCCGGTCCGGACTGCCACGGAATTGGAATAGGATTCGGCGGACTCCAGGACTTCCGCCAGATTGGCCCCTCCGAAATAAGGCATGCACAAGATCCGGCAGCCGGACTGCGAATCCGTGTAAACCGAATGGACCGGGACGATATGCGTATGCTGGAGTCTGGCAAGGATTTGGGGCTCGTCTCCTTCGGCCTTTGAGACCTTGATCGCGACGAGCCTGGAACCGAGGTTGACCTCTTCGGCCAGGTAAACGCGGGCAAACGCTCCCCTTCCCAGCTCCAGGATGATTCGAAAGCCGCAAAACTCCTCCCCTTCCCTGGGGAGCCGAAGCTCCAAGCTCCCGCCCGACCGAATTTCCTGGACGGCTTCGTCCTTCGTCGAGCTTAGCCCCGACTTCCGAGAAGGCCCTCCTTGATCGTCTGCCCGGTCATCGGCGATCCCCCGAGAACTCTCCCGAGAGACCAGGTCGAATGCCCCGTAGAGTGCCGTCTCCGAATGCCGGCTCGGGCCATTCGGCAGGTGCGGGCCGCCCCGCGACTCCTTCTTGTCGATGCGGTACTTGTTCGCTTCCCGGTTCTGATCCTGGAGGGATCTGGGGGACTTGGCGTTTCCATCTCCCGAAGGAGGGAGGTCGCGGGTCTCCGAAAGGTTCCAATCCCCGAGGAGATCCTGGGTGGTATCGCGAAGCTTGTTGCGTGGATCGCCGAGGTTCGCCATGTCGGAGAGCCGCCCTGGTTGGGTGCTTCTTGTATCGAACGGGTCGCCGTCGAGGTTCTGGTCGGCGCTCCAGGCCGACGCAAGCGCCGGCCGGGATTGGCCTTCAAATCCATTCGGAGAGCCGCCCTGGTTGGGTGCTTCTTGTATCGAACGGGTCGCCGTCGAGGTTCTGGTCGGCGCTCCAGGCCGACGCAAGCGCCGGCCGGGATTGGCCTTCAAATCCATGGGGAGGGAGCGACCCGTCGCATCGTTGGGGTTGGATCACGGGCAGAGGATTGATCGCCAAATCACACAGGCTTCCATGCAAGCAATAGACTTCGGCCAGGCGGCTGTCCACGGATGTCGGCGGAAATCAACATGGACGGTTGACAATTGCAGGTCCTCGATTTACGGCCGAGCAACCGACAATTCGTGAGCTAGGTTTTCAATAGCTGACGGATCACCTCGATCCGTTCGAATGGCTCGTCAACCGGCTTGAGAAAGCGAGGGGCCTCCTGGCCCGAACGCTTCGCGGCGGACCCGGTGAGGCGCCGCCCCGGGCCATGCTCGATCCTTCTCGACCTCAGTGATTGGCTTACCAGGTGAGGCTCACCGTACTTGACCCGAGACCGGGGGTTCTGATGCAAGCTGCTGCTGCTCTACGGATGAGGGATTCCAGGCGAATGAGCTCGGAAGCCCGTGCAACCGAGGATGAACCGGAGCAGTTGATCCATGAGCTGGCTCGGGAGTTCACATCGCCCGTGGGACTCCTCGATCCTTACACGAGCCAATGGGGCGGCTGGGGCGGTTCCTCTCAGGAGGAGTATCCCGAGCTTCCGAATCTCGTCCGTTTCGCGACTCAAGCATTCGAGGACAGAACGGCCAAGGCGACCGTGTGGAAACCGGAAGGGAATCCCGATCGCATTTGGTTGGTGCTCTTCCTCGAGAATCTGTCCGCGGGGGAACTGATCGCGGTCGCGCCGTTCCGCGCCTCGGATACCTCGAATGGATCGATACCGTTCCAACCGGTCGTCGGGCATTCGGACGGAGATTCCTCGGCCTGGAAGCCGGCATCTTCCTCGGGCCGTTGCGGGCCTGCTTGCCCGGAACCGGCCCTCAAGGCCTGGGGCGAACAGGTCGTCTCTCGCATGCAGACGGCTGCCGGAGATGCGGGTTCGCCCGCTTCACGAGGCCGGATGACCAGCATGACGGAGCATCTGGTCATCGGCCGGCTGATCCGCAGGATGCGGATCTCGGATCACCCTCGCCGGTTCCAGTCGTTGACGGCGAACGTCGTTCGAACCTCGCTCGGAGTCGAGGCCGTGGCATGGGTCCCCGCCGAGAACTTCGAGCCGGTGATCGTCAGCGGAGAGATTGCCGGTTTCGATCCATCGGCCTATCGCACCCTCGCTCCCTTATCGCTGAAGGATTCGGCATTCGTCATGAACAAGCCTCACGACGGGGCGAACGATCCCCAGAACGGGGTCCGCCGCTATGCCGTCGTCACCGGAGGAACGGCGGGTTGGCTGATCGCCGCCAATCCTCCGGATGGGCACTCGTTCGGCGGCACGGAAGTCGAGATCATGCAGTATGCCGCGTCCCTGATCGCGACGCAGTTCAACAACGCGAAGATCTACGCCGACTTGAAGGAACTGCTCTTCGGCATCATCCGAGCCTTGACGGCCGCCATCGACGCCAAGGATCCGTATACGTGCGGCCATTCCGAGCGGGTGGCCCGGATCGCGGTCCGATTGGCCGAGGAGATGGGGGTCCCGCCCCAGAAGCGGAGCGACCTCTACCTCGCGGGGCTGCTCCACGACATCGGCAAGATCGGGATCGACGACGACGTCTTGAAGAAGACGGGGCCGTTGAATCCCGAGGAGTACCGCAAGATCCAGTCGCACGTCGAGATCGGCGTGACGATCCTCAACGACCTCAGGAAGTTGCATCACATCCTCCCGGGGGTCCGGCATCATCACGAGAGTCATGACGGCACGGGCTATCCCGACAACCTCAGCGGCGAGGAGATCCCGCTCGAAGCGAGGATCCTGGCCGTCGCCGATTCCTTCGACGCGATGTCCAGCAATCGCCCCTATCGGAGGCGGTTGACCCCCATGCAGATCAACGAGATCCTGCGAAAGGGGAGCGGGGTCCAGTGGGACCCCCAGGTGATCGATGCCCTCTTCGCGTGCCGGATGGACGTGGAAGCCATCCGGCAGAAGGGGCTCGGCGAGAGCCTGCTCGGGGCCGTCGACGTGACGCTCGGGCGCCGTTGACGCACGATGGCTTTAGCGGAATCCTCCCGCCGCCGCGCCCTTGGCTTTATCCCCGTCCTGCTGCTGATAC
>CALKTZ010000073.1 GCA_937997355.1 uncultured Planctomycetales bacterium
CCCGACTAGGGTGGCCCCGCCGTGCGGACGATCGCGTGAACGGGGCCTTTTGATTCGACCTGTCTCATGGCCGACCGTTAAGGCGAAAGTCACAGCGTTCGAACAGATCGCCATGACCAAGGAGGTTAACCGCCGAGCGTTCGCCATGCCTGATATCTCGGGCTAAGCCAAGGGCGCGATCGATGATTCCTACACGAACGGTACTCAATCCAACCGACTTTTCGGAGTCGGCCTATCATGCGTATCGCAATGCCTGCATGCTCGCCAGAAGTCGCGGTGCAAGGCTGATCGTCCTGCACATTGCCGAGCCTCGCGTGGCTGCACAGACGGTTGCTCACACCGAGCAGTGCTATGCTCCCTCCGCGCGGGCGAGAGAGGCAGACCAAGCCTCGCTGGAACGGCGGATGCGGGATGAATTCGGGCGAGATCCCACGATTCACACCGAGACCCGGCTGGAGCATGAAGACCCGGTGGAGGCGATCCTCCATTTGACCGCGAACACCGGCCTCAGCCTGATCGTCGCGGGTGCGTACGGCCCTGGCGGACCGGGGCGATCGATCGTGGGCAGTATCGCCGAGGCCGTCCTGCGTCAAGACCGCCGCCCGGTCCTGATCGTCATGTCCCCGGACGTGGCCCCCTTTACTGCACCGGACGTGCCAGCATTCCAGGCTTGGCACGCGTGTGGGAGAGACAAACAGGAAACCGATGTCCACGGAACAGACCTTCCTACGATGAAGAGCCCCGCAACGGGCCCGCTGGTTTCTCGACCAAGGAACAGGGCCTGACGATCGGGAGGGATGATCATGTCGACTAAATTTCGAAACCGGTTCGACGCGGGCCGCATGCTGGCCGGACGGCTCGACTCATACGCCGGCCGCACCGACATCCTGGTGCTTGCCCTGCCGCGAGGCGGCGTCCCCGTAGGCTATGAGGTAGCGCGGGCGCTCGATGCCCCACTAGACGTCTTCGTCGTCCGCAAGCTGGGCGTCCCGGGTCACGAGGAACTCGCCATGGGCGCCCTCGCCTCTGGGGGCGTGTGCATCCTCAACGACGACGTGGTAAAGTCACTTCGCGTCCCCGGCCGGATCATCGAGGCCGTCGCCGACAGGGAGCTTCGCGAGCTCGTGCGAAGCGAGCGGGCTTACCGCGGCGACCGCCCTTCGCCGGACGTGCGGGGCCGGACAGTGATTCTGGTGGATGACGGCCTGGCGACCGGCTCTACGATGCGAGCCGCCGTCGCCGCCCTCCGGCGGCTCGGCCCGACCCGCATCGTCGTGGCCGTCCCGGCCGCGGCCCCCTCTACATGTGAAGAATTCCACCGAGAGGCGGACGACTGCGTCTGCGTCATCACTCCCGAACCGTTCTACTCGATCGGGCTATGGTACGAGGACTTCTCCCAGACGACCGACGACGAAGTCCGCGGGCTCCTCGAACGGTCTGCGCCTCCGGTCGCAGCCGCCTCGCGATACGATGAGGAGGCGATCCGATGACGCCTGTGACGCCCCTGGCGGTGAGCGACGATCTCACGATTCAGGCCTTGCGAGGGGCTATCCGCCCGATCGAGGGACATGCCGGAGACTACGATCCGCTCCTGGAGCTGATCGGCGAGGCACGGTTCGTCCTCCTGGGCGAGGCTTCTCACGGGACGCACGAGTTCTACCGCGAGCGGGCCCGGATCACCAAGCGGCTCGTCCGCGAGAAGGGCTTCACGGCCGTCGCCGTCGAGGCCGACTGGCCGGACGCCTATCGGGTCAACCGCTACGTCCACGGCCGTGGCGACGACGCGGAGTCGATCGATGCCCTCGCGGGCTTCCGGCGGTTCCCGGCCTGGATGTGGCGCAACGCCGACGTGCTCGACTTCGTCGGGTGGCTTCGCGCCTCGAACGATGCGGCCGGCCCGGCAATGTCCAAGGTGGGCTTCTACGGTCTCGATCTCTACAGCCTGCACGCCTCGATCGAGGCCGTGCTCGCCTACCTCGACAAGGTCGATCCGGGGGCCGCCGAACGGGCCCGTGCACGCTACGCCTGCTTCGATGCTTACGGCGAGGACACCCAGGCTTACGGGTTCGCCTCCGGGCTCGGGCTCGGCCCGTCATGCGAGCGCGAGGTCATCACCCAGCTCGTCGACCTGCGCCGATCCGCCGCCGCATACGCTCTGCGCGACGGGCGGATCGCCGAGGATGACTACTTCTATGCCGAGCAGAACGCGAGGCTGGTGCGGGACGCCGAGCAGTACTACCGAACAATGTACCGGGGCGAAGTCTCCTCCTGGAACCTGCGCGACCGACACATGGCGGAGACGCTCGAGGCCCTGGTGGAATATCTGGCCCACAGGGTAAGTGCCCCGAAAGTGGTGGTGTGGGCCCACAATTCCCACCTCGGCGACGCGAGGGCGACGCAGATGGGGGCCCGGGGCGAATGGAACGTCGGCCAGCTGGTCCGCGGGCGGTACGGCCGGGACGCGGTCCTGGTCGGCTTCACGACTTACGACGGCACCGTGACCGCGGCTTCGAACTGGGACGCCCCGGCCGAGCGGAAGCAAGTCAGGCCGGCCCTGCCGGGCAGCTACGAGTCGCTGTTCCACCATGTCGGACAGTCGCAGTTCCTCCTCCTCCTCCGCGGCGAGGAGCGGCTGGCGTGCCTGCGGGGACCGCGGCTGGAGCGGGCCATCGGGGTGATCTATCGGCCCGGCACCGAGCGCGCCAGCCACTACTTCTTCGCGAGCCTGACGGACCAGTTCGACGCCGTGCTCCATTTCGATCGAACTCGCGCCGTCGAGCCCCTCGAACGTTCGATCGAGTGGAAGGTGAATGAAGTCCCCGAGACCTTCCCGTCGGGCGTTTGACGGGAGGCGATGGGATGCGAGCGGTGGGTTTCGGGACGAAGATGAAACGGCTCTGGCACGAGGGAAAGGAAAGGTCAGCCATGTCCCGGGAGTTGAAAACGGAAAACGTGACACGGGAGGTGAGCATCCCGGCCGTCGGGATGCAGTTGGGCGGGACATTGGTCCTGCCGCATGACGCCTCAGGGCTTATCCTCTTCGCCCATGGCAGCGGGAGCGGGAGGTTCAGCCCCCGCAACCAGTCCGTCGCGCGATCGCTCCAGCGCGCGGGGCTGGCGACGCTCCTGATCGACCTGCTGGGAGAGGGCGAGGCCTCGGATCTGCGCAAGGTGTTCGACATCGAGCTGCTGGCCGACCGGCTCCAGTCTGCGGCGATCTTGCTGGGTCGCGATCCCGCGACGCGGGGCCTCCGACTGGGTTTCTTCGGAGCCAGCACCGGCGCCGCGGCGGCCCTGGTCGCGGCGGCCCGCTGCCCCGAGTTGGTCGGGGCGGTCGTTTCCCGTGGTGGCCGTCCCGACCTGGCGAGCGGCGACCTTCCGGATGTCACCGCCCCCACGCTGCTGATCGTCGGCGGCCTCGACCAAGAGGTCCTCGAGCTGAACCGGCAGGCGTTCGCCTTGCTCCGCTGCCCACGCGAAATGGTCGTCATCCCCGGGGCGACCCACCTATTCCCCGAACCGGGAGCTTTGGAGGAGGTCGCACGCCTCGCTGAGCAGTGGTTCCTACGGCACCTCCCCCCTGACTCCCGGCCCCGCCGCGACTCCGCGTCTGCGACCGGCGATCGCGTTCCCCGGTCCGACATGGACGATCTGTGCTGAGGACGATACGGCGACAGGACATCCTATAACCGCCCCCGAGTGGCAAGATGCCCGGAGGAACGGGCTCGTGAAGGCGGTGCGGCTGAGCTTGCTTCGAGGCGAACGCACGGCGTCCGGGATCAGCGGAGATGAAGCGTAACTTCTGCGGCCTCTCACCGTGGAGGGCGGTCGGTTTCCTATTTTCTCGATCAAGAAAGAGAGAATTCGCATGAAAAATGTCATTCCTGCACTCGCGATCGCGGCTTTATCGATCGTGATCGGTTCTTCCGGAGTGGGCCGCGTGCAGGCACAGCGATCCGTTGCCTCAGGGAACAAAACGGGTGATACCCAGAACAAAGCCAGCGCCTGGATGAAGCACAAGCTGGCCTCCACGCAGAAAATCCTCGAAGGGATGACCAAGGCCGACTTCGAGATGATCCGGAAGAACGGCGCGGCCATGCAGGTCGTAAGCTATCTGGAGGAATGGGTCCGGGCCGACGTGCCGGACTATAAAGCGCAGCTCCAGGCGTTCGAGCGAGCCAATGGCGCGCTCGTGCTCGCCGCCCGGGACAAGAACCTCGACGGGGTGACGATCGCCTACACGCAGCTCATGATCAGTTGCGTGCAATGTCACAAGCTCGTCCGCGAGACGAAGAAATGAGTCGAGTGGACGTACGCGTTGCCGATGAGCCAATGCATCGCGTGTCGCTCCAGGCAAGTCACCAGTGCGATGGAGGGTTTGCCAGGGCCAGGACCATCGGAGGCAACCCCCGCCATCACTAGGTCGTGGAGATTAATCTCTCCGGTTCACGATCATGAAAAGTTCGTTTCCCGCGTACTTATTGTCCTAGTTCTGGGATCTAAAAACCCTCGCCTTCAGGCGACCACTTCAGCAGGCTCCCGGGATGGAGCACTGCCGACGGACCGCCCACACCCGCTTCGACATCAAGTTCCACCTGGTGTGGATCACGAGGTACCGCAAGGAGTTGCTGCGGGCCGACGTGGGCGTCCGTCTGCGGCAGTTGGTGCGGGACATCTGCTCGGTGCTGGAGGCGGAGACCAGCAACGATCACTCGATTAAATATTACATATTAATATTTGAGTATTTTCGTATCGGCGAGCTACTTGATGCAGCGGATCAATGGTATGCCGCCGAGGAAGTAATCACATAAACATGTTAATATTAACAATATTTAATTTAACTGATATCTAGACAAGGGGATTTTTCGTGGCCAGTTCGGGGGTCGTTACGGACGAGGCGATCATCGAGTACATCCGGACTCAGGAACTGGGCAAGGGAGACGTCGACTTTCGAGTCGATGCCGAGTGAATTAAGCCGACAGTCGGGCTTGGAGCCGACTGCCCTCCCCACCGGCTTCCAGCCGGTGGGGGTTCGGTTTCATCGCTCATGACAGGCAGACTCGCTCGTTTTCGAAGCGGCGAGGCTTCGCCTGCAAGGCCGGCCTTTCCCGGCCGTCGGGGCATAATTCTTTCCGGCAGATCGCGACTTGTTCGGGTGCCTCGATCCCCAGGCGGACCTGATTTCCCCGGATGCTCAGGACGGTGACCCTGATACAGCCGTCGATGACGATCGACGCGTTGCGCTTGCGGCTCAAGACCAGCATCGTTAACGATTCCTTTCTGGGTTGATCGGGATGGCCCGGGCCATCCGGCGATTACGGTTGATTCACGAGACGCAACGGCTCTCCTCCACCGCTCGGGATCGAACGCCCCGAGTTGGGAGCGACTTCAATGTGATTGATCACCCGGCGCACGCCCTCGACTTGGGCGACGATCGCTTGGGCCATCTGCTTCAGGTAGTAGGTGGGCAGGCGGCCACGAAGCCAGAGGTCAGCCCCGACGACCTCGCAGGAGAGGTCATTGAACGCCGAGTAACCGGATCGACCGAGCCGATGGATCGCCTCGATCTCCGCCCCCGTAGATCCGGTGGAGTGTCGAGCCGTCGAAGTTGTTGGCTCAGAGATTTCGAAGGATGGATTGGTCACGATGCCGGCTCCCGGGGCAACGGGATGGGATCAACCATCACCGATGCTCGTGGCGGCAGCCGTTACCGCGATGAGTAATCTCGGGACGCGGGCGGTCCCGCGTCTCCAGCCTTAG
>CALKTZ010000074.1 GCA_937997355.1 uncultured Planctomycetales bacterium
AACGTGGGTTATCAGCCGACCCTCGCCACCGAGATGGGGGCCCTCCAGGAACGAATTACCTCCACCAGCAAGGGGGCCATCACCTCGGTGCAGGCGGTTTACGTCCCTGCGGACGACCTCACCGACCCGGCCCCCGCCACGACCTTCGGCTTCCTCGACGCGTTCATCTCCCTCTCGCGATAGATTTCGGAAAAGGGCATCTATCCGGCGGTCGACCCGCTCGGCTCCAGCTCTCGAATTCTCGACCCGCAATACGTGGGGCAGGAGCACTACGAAGTCGCCCGGCGCGTCCAAACGATCCTCCAGAGGTACAAGGAATTGCGAGACATCATCGCGATTCTCGGTGTGGATGAATTGTCCGAGGATGACAAGCTGATCGTGCATCGTGCCCGTCGAATCGAGCGGTTCCTCTCCCAGCCCTTCTTCGTTGCCGAGGTCTTCATCAACAAGCCCGGCCGTTACACCAAGCTTCCGGACACGATCCGAAGCTTCAAGGAAATCTGCGAAGGGAAATGGGACCACCTCCCCGAAGCGGCATTCATGTACGTTGGTGCGATTGAAGAGGCCGAGGAACAGGCCAAGAAGATGGGAGCCATCTGATTATCCGTAGCCGGCCCGAAGTCCGATCTACGAACTCCGGGCCGGCCTGCTCTCCGCTCAACATCCCTCGACCCTGAATTCGACGAAAGCCGAGCCGTTCGTGCGACGGCACCCGAGGAGCTCCGATCTCGATGGCAAACCCTGCCGAACATCATGCCGAACACAATCGGAATCCCGGACACGGCGATCACCGTTTGCGTTGCCTGATCGTCACGCCGGAGAAGACCTGGCTAGACCAGCAGGTAGATTCCGTCGTGCTCCCTCTCTTCGATGGCGAACTCGGAATCCTCCCCGGGCGTTCCCCGTTGATCGGGCGTCTCGGCTTTGGCGAGCTTCGCACCAAAACCGGCGAGTCGGTCAGCCGTTATTTCGTCGAGGGAGGATTTGCCCAGGTCAAGAATAATGTAGTAACGATCTTGACCAATCGGGCCATCCCGATCGAACAGCTCGACGTGGTTGCGGCCGCCCAAGAACTCGAAGTTGCCCAGTCCGCGAAAGCAACAACCGAACTGGATAACGAGATCAAGGCCAAGAACTTGGCGCGAGTCCGGGCGAAACTCCGGGTTGCCAAGCACAAGAGGTGATCGATCTCGCGGCCTGTTGACGGGGCTCTGTCACGCGCGATTTGCATCGGACGCGTCGAATTCAGGGACGCCTCTCAGGCAAAGAAGCCAGGCCGGCCAAAGATCGTCCGGCTCGACCATCCGTGATTCATCCAGTTATGGTGAATCACGGTCACATCGTCTCCATCAAGCAAGATTTCGAGGAAGCCGGCCCGTGCGCCTTTCTTGTGATCCTCGATGAGAGGTGCGCCCGCGTTGAGGCAGAGCTGATTGGGCAAATCGTCCGAAACCAATGCCCAGGGGGCATGCACGTGCCCGCAGCAATAGATATGTGGGCCGATCCCCTTCAACCAATCGCGAACAACGTCCGCATTCCTCAGCGACTTTCGTTCTAGGTCCTTGCTGTACTCGCTCGGGGCTGCGAGGGGGTAATGGCAGGCGATTAAGAGCCGCCTGGGACGACACGTGGCGTCGGCGATGAGCGACTTCGCCACCTCAAGTTGCGAGTGCGGAAGCAGGCCGTGGGCCGTCAAGGCGGGGCGGGTCGGGTCCAGGGCTAAAATCCCGGTCTGGCCGTCGATCCAACGGAGCCAGGGAAAGGATTTCGAAGGAGCGAATTCCCCGAAATAGCGCTCGAACCTGCGCGTTCGGAGCGACTCTCCGGTGTAACGGTCGTGGTTGCCGGGTAGGATGCTTACCTTCCCCGGTCGGAGCCAATCCTCAAGTGCATGCCGGGCTTCTTGAAATTCGACATCGAGCGCGGTCGTGGTCAGATCCCCGGTGATCAGGAGATGGTCGGGGTCGAGTTGTTTGACCCGCTCGACCAGGGACGCCACTCGGTCGAGCCGGAAACGGCTGGCACGGCCGAGCGCCAGCGCCGTAACCCCCACCATTCGCTTATTGAAAAGATGCAACGGGTTGGCGGGATATTTCCAAAAATGGATATCGGAGATATGAACGATTCGGATGATGTCCACTCCGTCTGTGTCAGGTCGAGCGGATTGATCTCAATTGAGTTGGTAATATGAGCGAATCATTCTAGAAATGCCAACCGAACCAGCCGACCAGGATGTCATAGGCAGTATGAGTTCCGACGGCGATTCCGAACCCGCGAATCACGAAAATCCAGGCGAATGCGACACCCGCGAACCAGCGGAAGACAAATGCGAACCACGTGAATGGTTCACCCGGGATACCGGCATGATGCGCCAGGGAGAACAGCAAGCCCGAGCATGTCACCGCCAGGGCGCTCGCCAGAACGTGGGGCATTCGAACGAGGCGTAGACCGTAAAAAAAACCGGGGACCAAGATCAAGCGAAAAAGAACCTCTTCGTAGATTCCCGCGCCGAGGAATCCGAGGATCGTTGGAGCAAGCTTCGCGGTTTTCTCTTCATGTACCGCGAGTAATCTCGCCGGCGAGGATTCGAGATAGATGCTCGCGAGATCAACGAACCGGCTGAGCCCCACGAGGGCAACGGCAAGCACCAGGCTTTCGAGAATCATGAGCAAGATAATCGACGGTGCGACGCGCCAGGCCCGTCGATGAACCACCTGCCAGCCGATCAAAATCGCGATTACGGCGCAGGGGAGGATCCGAGGGTCGGTGCAACCCAGATTCGCCATCGCCTGGCGAATCCACGAATCGGCTCCCGTGCGGTAGGAATCATCGCCAGCTTGGCCGAGCCAAAACCAGCCCAACTCGTAGGCCATCAGGAGGGGTGTTACCAGCAACAACGAGGCGAACGGACTTCGAGCCATTTCCCAATACGAGATGCTCGCCTGTTTCAGCCTTCGTTGGCGGGCTGTATCCGAACGAACCTTTTCGGAGATCCGTTTTGTTTGAGTTC
>CALKTZ010000075.1 GCA_937997355.1 uncultured Planctomycetales bacterium
GGTATTTCTCGCGCTCGCGGAGTTTGATGATGGACGGCCGCGCGGGGGTCCACACGTCAACCTCCCCTTTCTGAAAGCCCGCGACCATGGAGCCGTCATCGGAGATTGCCAGTTGATCGGCGATGACCAGCTCCTTCTGGTTGATCGTCGCGACCGAGCTTCGATCCTTCGCGGCGTTTCGCAGAAAGTCGCGGTGTTCCTCTTGGATCTTCCTCCTCGCATCCCTCGCCGCCGCCTCGGCGGCTTCTCTTCGCGCTTCCGGGGCCGGGGCTGGGGACGGCGTGTGTTGCCCCTTCGTCTCCGCTGGAACCGGGGACGAGGCCCCCCCGGCTCCAGGCACAGGAGCCGCGACTTCGTTGCGCGGGGACGGATCACTGGCTTCACGTTTCACGGGTGCTGGGGGCGGCGGCGGTTGATCGCGAATGGGTTTCTCGGGCTCTGGCCGAGGGGAGGAGGCCGGCGGGGTGATTCCCCCCGTCAGCGTCGGCGTTGCCTGATCTCGGGGCGGCCGCCCACAAGACGGCAGAATCAAAACCGTCCAGCAGGCCAAAATCAGATGCGGGATGGGACTCCCCAATCCCCGAACCCGGAGGAATCTTCGCAACAGCATCATCGCCTTGCTCCTTCTCACGGTGCGTCCTCGAACTCAACAGGACCGCGGAATTCGCCCAAGTGGTGATCACTTCATCCCGCCGCTCATCATTCCGCCGCTCATCATTCCGCCGCTCATTCCATCGAGTGAGTACGGCGGCATTCCTTCAAAGGGGTTGGAACTGACCTCGGCGGGGGCCGGCAATCCCAATGCGATCCTGGCCTCCTCAAGTTCCTCGCGAATGCCCTCCGGACTGCTGATCATCAGGAAGCCGTCATGCACGCAATAGGCAAGGCCGATCGGCTTCAGAGCGAGCCTCAGTGTTGTCTTGAGGGAGACTCCCGCGAGCTTGATCGTGACCGGGGACTGCATGGTTTTTTCCGCCATCTCAAGCCCGCGGGAATCGACATGAATGGGAATCCCGCCGTATTCCTTGTCGGACGTTGCCGACTCGATGTATTTCAAAAAATCCTCGAGCGGCGTCTCGTTGCGGAAACTCATGATGATGGGCTCGTCGAGCTTGCTCAAGATCTTCTTGGTTTTGGGATTCACATCCGACTCGGCGATGAGACGTGCCAAAATCGCATTATCCTTGAGCTGTCTGAATGCGACTTCTTCCTCGCTGATTCGCGCCAAGGGTTGCTCATCTTTCCGGTTCCGTTCATCATCGACCGTGCTCGGCTGGATGCGTCGCCCCCCGGGTCGAGGAGTGGGGAGGAGGTTCCCGGGGGAAGGAGGGACATCATCATCCGTGGTCGGCTGGACGGGTTTATTCTCTTCGGGGCTTACGGTGGGTCTGACTCGGCCGCGTTGCGTCGTGGTTCCCGTGCCCCCCTGATCGATTTGTTGCGAGCCATCGCCGGTTGGCTTCTCGTCGGCAAGCTGGAAGGCCGTCACGCTCGTCCCGGAGGAGAGAATCCCGACGCCGAGGATAGCGGGAATTGCGATTGCACGGATTTGAGAGACGATCATGATTCGAAGAACTCCCTCTGACTACGGATTCTTACAGGATTCGTTGAGGTGGAAAAGCGAGCGGATCTCCGTCCGGGTCGATCGCGTCGACCTGATCGGCCTTCGTGGTGTCGCCTCATCGACGCGATGAGCCCCGCCGCGCCCAGGCCGAGCAGGATCGCGCTCGACGGCTCGGGGACCGGTTGCGTGGTCAGGATCACGTTGTCGAAGTAGACGTCGTCGTCGGACCGGATGCCCCCGAGATCGTCCGGGGTGATGGCGGCGTTCAAGGTCTCGATCTGCTGGCCTCGCAGCCATTGCGTGCCGTCGAAGCTACGAACGGGCTGGTAGCCGAGGAGGCTCTGCGTCTGGCCGTCGACGGTGATGGAGAGCCAGGTGTCGGCGAATTGATCGAGCGAGATCGAGATGCTGTGCCAGGCGTCCCAGGCGAGACCCTGGCCGACCGTCAGCGTGATCGGGTCATTGTTCGTCGACCCATCGAACATGCCGAGGCTGACATTCAGGCCGGTCTCGGCCTTCGAGGTGCCGTTGCCGGCGCCGAGCCCGAAGCCGATGATCTCGAATCCGGGATGGGGGCCTCCGGCCACGGAGAACGCGGAGAGGAAATTGTTGATCGCGCCGAGGTTGCTGGAGCTTGCGTAGAAATCGACGCTCAGGGAGATTATCCCGACGTTCGAGAGCGGAACGATCCCGGTTTCCCGCGAACTGATCGTCTGGAGCCCGGGGGGGACCGTCTCGGCGGTATGCAGATGGAGGGACTGTCCGCCGTCGGCGATCGCATCCTGGATCTCGCCGAGAGCATCCCCTTCCGCCAGCATGCGATACCAACCGTCTTGCCCGGCTGCGCCGGGATAGGGCTCGGTCTGGCCCGGGGTGAGCGAATCGAAATCAGTCTGATAGACCACATCCCCGTTTGTGGGAGCGGCGATCAGCATCGCGATCGCGATGACGGCCAGGCCCCGAGCCAATCGAGGCGGATAGGATGTTCCGGACTGCATGGCGACCTCCTGAAACGAGGATGAAAACGGCTCCCGGCGAGGACTGGACTGCGCCATGGACACTCGGTCGGTCGACATCGTGGGACGGCTCCTCCGGAGGCCGATCATGCAAGCGAAATCGCCGAATGTCGCAACGCGGATACCTGCCATGGTCGATCCACTCGTCTCGATGTTGGATTCGGTGTTGGAATCGGGAGGCATCGCCCGCTCACATCGCGGGCGTCGTTTGTTCCTTGTCGGGAATTCATCTCCCCGAGAACGATAAGCCGTCGGATTTGACATTTCTTAACAAAAAGTTTCGAGTACGGAAAAGTATGGGAAAAAATTGATTGAAATCGACATATTTTTTCCAGGAGAGAATTACGAATTGATTCGTTTGGTCGTGCTGGCCCGCAAGGGGGTACCCGAAGAAGGGGAGTGCCGTTGCCCGAAATCGGGACTCGCCGTAGGCTAAAGGGCCATGCCGAAATCCCCCGCCCGCGATCCCCTGGGCCTCATGCTGTCGCGTCTGGAACGCAGACGCCGCGGCGTGCTGCTGGGCCGAGGTATCGGCCTGGCCCTGGCGTTGGCGGCCCTCGGCGGATTGCTGGGCATTGGCCTCGATTCCGCCTTCTTCCTGCCGCAATCGACCCGCTGGCTGATCTGGGGGATCTGGCTGGGATCGATCGGGCTGGTTCTGGCGATCGTCGCGTTGCGGGCGTGTCTCCGCCCCGCCGACTTTCTCGGGCTGGCCTCGCGGGCCGAGCGCTCGGCATCCCTTGTTGACGAGCCGCGCCACGCCGCGCCGCGCGGGCCGAACGCGGAGCTGGAGGCCCTGACCGCCGCGCTGAGCCTGACGCACCGCCCGCACGGCTCCCCTCGCCTGATCGCGGCCTTGGCCGAACAGGCGGCCGGGATCGCCGGGGGGATCGATCCGAGCCGGATCATCCCGAGCCGTCCGGCGCTCCGTCGGCTGTTGATCGGGGGGTGTCTCTTCGCGTTTCTCGTCGCTCCGGCCGTGTTGGCCCCCGCCGGGGCGGCTCGCACGCGGGTTCGCCGGTTCCTTTCCCCCTGGGCCAACCTGGAACGCGCGGGGGCCTTCGCCTTGCTGGTT
>CALKTZ010000076.1 GCA_937997355.1 uncultured Planctomycetales bacterium
TGGGTACAGAACAGGTGGGCGTCGTCCTGGGTGAAGCCGCGGACGCGGGTCATGCCCGACAGCTCGCCGGACTGCTCGTAGCGGTAGACGGTGCCGAACTCGGCCAGGCGCAGCGGGAGGTCGCGGTAGCTCCTCGGCTGGGCGGCGAAGATCTGGATGTGGTGCGGGCAGTTCATCGGCTTGAGCAGGTATTCCTCGAACTCGCAGGTCTGTTCGAGATAGCCGATCCGCTCGGCGGAGTTCATCTCAAAATAAGGTTTGGTGAAACCCTGCACCGGCTCGCCCGATTGATTGGTTTCCAGGGTCGGGATGCGCTCGGGGATGCCCGCCTTGGCCAGCAAGACGCGCTGGGCGGCGTCGTCGAGCGACTGCGCGATCAGGCCGTCGAGGAGTTCCTTGGCCGAGGAATCGGCCGGCATCTTGAGGGTCGGGAACTGCGAATCCTTGTAGTAGGGATAATGTCCGCTGGTCTGATAAAGCTCGATCTTGCCGATGTGGGGGGTATAAACCGGCTGATAGCCGCGCTTGAAAAGCTCGTCCTTGAGGAACGTTTCGAGGAGGCCGCGTACGATCGCCCCCTTGGGCATCCAGAGGATCAGGCCCGCGCCGACGAGCGGGGAGATTGTGAACAGATGCAGTTCGCGGCCGAGCTTGCGGTGGTCTCGCTTGCGGGCTTCTTCCAGTTGGGTGAGGTGGGCGTCCAGCTCTTTTTTATCGAAGAAGGCGGTGCCGTAGACGCGCTGGAGCATCTTGCGGTCGGTCTGTCCTTTCCAGTAGGAGCCGGCGATCGAGAGGAGCTTGAAGGCGCCGATCTTCCCGGCATGGGGGATGTGGGGCCCTCGGCAGAGATCGACGAATTCCCCCTGGCGGTAAAAGCTCAGGACACCGAAGCGGTGAAGCTCGTCGTTGATGTGCTCCACCTTGTAGGACTGCCCGAGGTCGGCGACGAACTGCCGGGCCTCGTCGACGGGGAGGCTGAACCGTTCGAACGGCTCGGCATCCTTGAGAATCTTGGCCATCTCGGCCTCGATCGCCTCGAAGTCGTCCTCGGAGATCGACTTGCCGGGGAGGTCGACGTCGTAATAGAAGCCGTTGGCGGTGGTGGGGCCGAATGCCAGCTTCACCCCCGGGAAGATCCGCATGATGGCGCGGGCCATGACGTGCGCGGTGGAGTGTCGCAGAACGTCGAGCGCCTCGCGGTCGCGGGATGTCAGGATGCGCAATTCGACGGGGGTATTCGTGCCGTTCTCCAGCGGGCGGTCGAGGTCGACGATCGTCCCGTTGGCCACGGCGGCGACGGCCGCGTCGGCGAGCCGCTTGCCGATCCCGGCGGCGATGTCTCGGGGGCGAGTCCCTTCGGGGAATTCCTTGGTCGAACCATCCGGCAACTTGATCGTGAGCATCGTCGGCCCTGTCTTGGCGTCTTCTGGCGTCTCGAGAGTGCGGCTCCTCGTTCGTTGGAGCCCCGTTTAGCCTAGCGTAAGGGATGCATCGACGCCAATCCCGAGCATCGCCTGACACCTGGATCACAACTGTTCTCTTGTGCGGCGGCGGGTCGGCATGATGAGATGGTCGTCTCCGGATGGCCGGTGAATTCCTTAGGAAGTGACAGTCCCCTGAAGAGCGTTTCCATGTCCAAGATGCACGACCTGATCAAATCGTTACGCGAGTCGAATTCTTCGAAAATCGTCCTGCTGGTGGCCGACGGCCTGGGGGGCCTGCCGATCGAGAAAGGGGGCCTGACCGAACTGGAAACCGCCCGGACCCCCAATCTGGACGCGCTCGCCGCCGAAGGGGTGACCGGCCTGAGCACCCCCGTCGCCCCCGGGATTGCGCCCGGCTCGGGTCCCGGACACCTGGGCCTCTTCGGCTTCGATCCGCTCGAACACCTGATCGGTCGCGGCGTCCTCGAAGCCCTGGGGATCGGCGTGGAGGTCGGGCCGCTGGATGTCGCGATCCGAGGCAATTTCTGCACGATCGACGCCGAAGGGCGCGTCACCGACCGCCGGGCCGGCCGCATCCCGACCGAGACCTGCGTCAAGCTGGTCAACCTACTCCGGGCCAAGATCAAGATCGACGGCGTCGAGACCCTGATCGAACCGGTCCAGGATTATCGCCTGGTGGTCCGGTTCCGGGGTGAGGGTTTGGGTGGGCATGTTCATGACACCGACCCGCTCCAGACCGGCCTGCACACGCTGGAGCCCCGCGCCGCCGAAGCCGGCTCGGAGAAGACGGCGAAGATTGCCGCCGAGTTTCTCCGCCAGGCCAAGGAAATTCTCAAGGACGAGCGGCCAGCCAACTTCTTGATGATGCGCGGATTCGCCAAGTTCCCCGACATCGACACGATGGAAGAAATTTACGGGCTGCGATCAGTGGCGATCGCCGTCTATCCTATGTATCGCGGCCTGGCCCGGCTGGTCGGCATGTCGGTCGTCGAGCCCGGCAAGACGATCCAGGATCAGTTCGAGGTCGCCAAAAGTGTTTGGCAGGACTACGACTTCTTCTTCATCCACTACAAGTACACCGACAGCACGGGGGAGGATGGCAACTTTGCCAAGAAAGTGTCGATGATCGAGCAGCTCGATGCCGCGATCCCCGCGCTGCGTGCCCTCAACCCGGACGTGTTGATCGTGACGGGGGATCACTCGACCCCCAGCCGGCTCAAGGCGCACAGCTTCCATCCCGTGCCGACACTCCTCTGGGCGCCGGCTACCACCCGTCCCGACGAGGTGACCGAGTTCGGCGAGCGCAACTGTCTCCGCGGCGGCCTCGGCCAGTTCCTGGCCAAAGACCTCATGCCTCTAGCCATGGCCCACGCCGGCCGACTCCAGAAGTTCGGGGCCTGATGGAATTGTATTGATCGGTCGCACGATTCGGCGTGGCCCTCGGGCCACGCTAAATGAATTGAAATGAGCCAAAGTCGTTCGGCGGTGGTCTCCCGACCCCGCCGAAACCGACGACCGAAGGTCTCCCTTGCTGGGC
>CALKTZ010000077.1 GCA_937997355.1 uncultured Planctomycetales bacterium
GAACGCGGACCGTCCGCCGATCGCGAACGGGGCCGTGATCATGCACAACGCGATAAATTCATGGCCGACGACTCTCTGAGCCCGGCCTCCGATCGCGATCGGGGCCGTGAACGCGCCCCCGAACGAACTCCCGAACGAGAAGCCCAGCCCCCTCGCCGGAGCTTCGGCGAGAACCTCCTCGATCCACCTTCCTCGCCGGGTTCTTCCCGGGGGGACGACTGGTATCGAGATCGCGGGCCGGAACGGGAGCGGGAGCGCGAACGCCCCGACCTTTCGCTCCGAGGCCGGAAAGATCGCTCCGAGGCCAGCCGCCGATTCGGGGAAGGGCTCGGATTCGAAGACGCCTCGTCCAAGCAACCCGCGCCTTCCGACCTTCCCGACCCCTTCGCGGAACCAATTCAGCCGGCGGAGACCGAACCCGCATCGTTCCGTCGCGAGACCGCGGAAACGGCGGACGTCTTCGAGTCGTGGAGCGATACATCCTCGCGTTCCAAGGCCCAGGAAGAGATCGGCTTCGGCCGTCGCGAAACCGAGGAGATCGGCTTCGGCCGTCGCGAGCCGGCAACCCCCGCCCGCGATGAAAGCCTGGGCTGGGGAACCGAGCGCGAGCGGAGCCGGGATCGCGACCGCGATCGAGAGCGTGTCGTTCAGGGCGAGGAGCCCGAGAGCGGACGGCCCGGACGTCCCGCCCCGGAATCCGATCCGTTCGACCCCGATCTTCCCCCCAGCCGAACTCACCGCTCGCGAGGCGCCCGTCCCCCCGAAGCGGAATCCGAGACGGAACGGCCGCGGTCAATTTCCGCCGCGGCCAGGGGCACCGAATCCTGGGAGCGTGAGGAAGCCCCCGAGCCGCAGCCCGAACGGTTCGGCACACCCGCACGCGAACGAGAACCTCGCCGGGGCCGGTCGCGTGGTCGCGGCACTTCGCAATCATCCAAGGGGGCTGCCCCCGGCTCTTCGACCGAGCGGTCGAGGGGAGACGATCTCGACTTCCCCGCCGAACCCAGCCTTGAACATGAGGAGCAGGTTTTCGGTGACGAGCTACTCACCCCGGAGGAGCCGCCTCGTCCCCGCGCCGGCCGCGCCGCGATCCGTTCGCGAGGCGGCGATCGGCCCAGGCCCAGCTCCGCCGATCGGCCTCGATCGAGCGGGGCTCCCAGGGGTCAAGTCGGGGGCGCCTATCCCGAGCGGACGGCGGCTGGCCGCGGAAGCGATGCCGATTTCGACCTACCGGCTCCCGGTCCGTCGGCCGAACGTCCTCAGCGAGATTCGGGACGTGGCCGCGGCGCCGGTGCCGGAGAAGCGGCACCTGGTAAGGATCGCGAGCGTCCCCGAATGAGTAGCCGAGCAGGCGAACCCGGCTACATCCCCCGGCGCGATCGCGAGCGGCTCCGTTCGGATGAAGCGGGCTTCGGCTCGCAACCCCCCTATGCGGATTCGGAATCCGGCTGGGGTGATCTCGGACACGACGCCGATCTCGATTCCCCTCATACTCATCTGGATGAATCGGGAGGCGAGGAGGCGGGCGAATCGACGGCCGGCAAGGCTGCCGATGGTCGACGACGACGACGACGACGAGGACGCCGGCGCGATCGCGAACGCCCCGCATCGGCGGCCGGTGCCGCTCCGGCTTCCGACGACTTTGATGACGATTTCGAGGAGACCGCCCCGGAAGAACGACCGAGGCTTCCTCGTCCCTCATATAGGTCTGCCAGCGCCGACGACGATTCCGGCGAGCATGGCTACGATGAAAACGACCTTCGCGGAGACCTGATCGACGAGGACGAGGACGACCTGGAATTCAGTGGCCGTCGCGCCCCTGTTCCGGAAGAGCCAATTGACCCCGAGCTCGAACAGGAGATTCGCCGCGAGATCGAGGAGATCGAAATCCTCGAGCGCGAGATGGGATTGCGCGGCACCACCGAGGCGCGTCCTCGACGCGGGGATGATGCGTCCGGCCGAGGCGGTCGCGGCGCCGGCTCCGCGGGAGGCCGCGGGCGAGGGCTCGTGAAACCTCCGGTCCAGGAGATCTTCAAGCGAGGGGACGAGGTGCTCGTCCAGGTCATCAAGGAGAGCATCGGCACCAAGGGGCCGACCCTCTCCACCTATATCAGCATCCCGGGGCGCTACCTGGTGCTGATGCCCGGGCTGAACCGTGTCGGCATCTCTCGCAAGATCGTCGACGAGGGCCAGCGGCGCAAGCTCCGCGAGATCATGAACGAGCTGAACCCGCCGAAGAATCTCGGGTTCATCGTGCGGACCGCCGGTCTCGAACGGACCAAGCGTGAGCTTGCCAAGGACCTGGCCTACCTGCTCCGGCTATGGAAGGTGATCCTACGCCGGATCAAGAAGGCGAAGTCTCCCGCCCCGATCTATCAAGAATCGGACATGATCATCCGGACCATCCGGGATATCTTCACGTCCGACATCGACACGATCTGGATCGACGAGCCGGCGGCCTTCGAACGCGCCCAGGAGTTCCTCCGGGTGGTCATGCCCCGGTATGTCAACCGGATCAAGCTCCACGAAGAGAAGGTGCCGCTCTTCCACAAGTACGGGATCGAGGACGAAATCGCCAAGATCCAGCGGCGACACGTCCCGCTCCCGGAAGGGGGCTCGATCGTCATCGACCAGACCGAGGCCCTGGTGGCGATCGACGTCAACTCCGGCAACTTCCGGGTCGAGGACGACGCCGAGCGGACCGCCTACGAAATGAACCTGCGGGCCGCCAAGGAGATCGGCCGGCAGCTTCGGCTCCGCGACCTCGGCGGCGTGATCGTCAACGACTTCATCGACATGCGTGAAGAACGACATCGCCGAGGAGTCGAACGGGCGATCCGCGATGCGGTCCGTCGCGATCGGGCTCGAACGAAGATCCTCCGGATGAGCGCGTTCGGCCTCATCGAGATGACCCGCCAGCGAATCCGGCCCAGCCTCAAGCGTTCCGTCTATGAAGATTGCACGCACTGCACGGGCGCGGGGGTCGTGAAGACGGTCGAGAGCATGTCGATCGACGTCATGCGAATCCTGGGTCTCGCCTCGAATCGCGAGGACATCCGACGCATTCAGATCACGGTCAATCCGAACGTGGCCACGCATCTGAACAACCGCAAGCGCAAGGAAATCTCGCGGATCGAGACCGATAGCCAGATGTCGATCCACATCGGCGTCAAGGAAAACTCCCCCGGGGAGTTCCTGCAAATCGAATGCTTCGATTCCAACTCGAACGAAGTGCGACTCACGCCCCTGGCGGTGACCCACCACCGTCGAGGCCACTAATCCGAATCGTCGAAGCAACCCGGGACGCCTCCGCAATGGGACGCCCCGGGTTGTTCGATTTCGAACGAGTGAGAAAGTGGTGGCGCCGCCGGCTTACTCTCATCTCCAAGACAACGCCGGCTGCCTCGACTCTACGGCCGCCTATAGTGGACACCATTTGTCCGCTCAATATTTCGGATTTCTTGGTATGCTGGAGTTCGTAATAGAGAAGAGAGTGCTTTGATTTAAGGTCAGTCGCCATGAGCTTTCAGCCGGCAACGGGTTATCCGCTCCATCGTCCTCGCCGCCTTCGCGGGCATGCCCGATTGCGGGACCTGACGCGTGAGAATCACCTCTCCGTCAACGACCTGATCTACCCGCTTTTCATCTATCATGGGAAAGACCTGAGGCGCGAGATCGCCTCGATGCCGGGGCAATATCAACTCTCGCTCGACCGGCTTGGCGAGACGATCGCCGAGGTGGTCGACCTTAAGATTCCGGGGGTCCTCCTCTTCGGAATTCCCGAGCATAAAGACTCGCGCGGGGCGGTGGCGTGTCGGGATGACGGGATCGTCCAGGAGGCCGTCCGGCTCATCAAGAAGCAGGCCCCCGAATTGCTCGTCATCACCGACGTCTGCTTCTGCGAATACACCGACCACGGCCATTGCGGGCCTCTGAAAGAGTCGGACGGCAAGTTCGACGTGGACAACGACGCCACCCTCCCCTTGCTCGCCGAGCAATCGGTGAGCCACGCCAGGGCGGGGGCCGACATGATCGCCCCGTCCGGGATGATGGATGGAATGGTCGGGGCGATTCGACAGGGATTGGACAGGGCAGGGTTCACGCAAATCCCGATCATGTCTTATGCCGCGAAGTTCGCCAGCGGCTATTACGGGCCGTTCCGCGATGCCGCGGAGAGTGCGCCCAGCTTCGGCGACCGTCGGACCTACCAGATGGACCCGGCGAACGGGGATGAGGCGATCCGGGAGGTCGCGTTGGACTTGGCCGAGGGGGCGGATCTTGTTATGGTAAAGCCCGCACTCGCCTACCTGGACATCGCGCGAAGGGTGAAGGAGACCTTCGGCGTTCCCGTCGCGGCGTACAACGTCTCGGGGGAATACGCGATGGTGAAGGCGGCGGCTCGACAGGGCTGGATCGATGAACGCCGGATCGTGCTGGAAACCCTCACGGGCTTCAAGCGGGCCGGTGTCGACATCATCCTGACCTACCACTCCCTCGATGTCGCCCGCTGGCTCAAGCAAGGCTAAGCTTAAGCTCGACCGCTTCTGAGTTGACAACCGCACTCATGGACGAGATTTGCAACGCGATGAATCGCTCACGGATCCGCATTGCCCTGCTCGGATTGTTGGCGTTCGGATACGCGGCCCAGCTCTTCAGTCCGCTCCGGACCAACACCGACGCAACCTGCTACCTCGAGATGGCCGCGTCCGCCAGCGACGGCGCCGGCTTCGTCTGCTGTGAAAACGCCAAGCATTATCCCGTGGGATATCCGGCCATCCTGGCCTGCCTCGATCGGGCGGGGATCGCCTGCTCGTCGATCATCATCGGCCTGAACCTCATCGCGCTGACGGTCGGTCTGATCGCCGCGGCCTACCTTCTACGCGAATCGTTCGGCTGGACCTCGCAGGCGATCCTCCTGGCCGCGATCGCCACACTCTTGAACTGGGTCGTCATCAAGCATGTGACCCTCCCGATCACCGACACCCTGTTCTTCGGACTCTCGCTCGCCTGCCTGGCCTGCCTCACACATGCCTCGAAGCTCGAATATCCCGAGAAGCTCACAAGTTTGATGCCTGGCCTGGCGTTGCTCCTTGCCTCAATTCTGGTGCGAACCGTGGGGATCACCCTGATCCCGGCATTCCTTTTCGCCGCGCTGAACAGCTCGACCGTAATCCAGGCCGGGCGCGCGATCGGGAAGAACCGAATCGCATTGATCGGCCTGGCGGCGGGGATTTGCCTGATCGGGCTGGCAGGTGTTGCCGTCATTGCCCGCACCAATTACTTCCGCGAGATGCTGGAAAATCGGGTTGATGTGATCGCGCTGGCAACCCTGAGGCTCGATGATTGGGGAGAATTGATCCTCAATTCGTCGATGGCCAAATTGCCTCGGGCCATGCGAAGTCTTTCCTTGATCGCCGGAGTGCTCGGCGCTTCCCTGCTGGCGTTCGGTTTCGCCCGACGGCGGCGAATCCAGGCGATTGATATCTACCTCGCGGCCTATCTGGCGATCCTGTTTGCCTGGCCCTATCGCGATGCCCGGTTCTGGATTCCCGTCCTCCCCCTCATGCTCGGCCATGTTGCGGCGGGTTATCAACGGCTCGTTTCCAATCCCTTGCATTCGCGCCTGCTGCTGCCCGTTTATGGGGCTGTGTATACCCTCCTCGGTCTGGTCGCCATCGGCTATAGCACCTGGCTGAGCTTCTCGGGCGATCGATTCGGAGACCGCTTCGCGGGGGGGGTGTATGCGGGGAGTTATCGAGAAGCCTTCGGACATCGCTCGGATTCACCGAACGGTCATGCCAAGGTCGATCCCCAGATTGCCCGGCTCCTCGAACGATACCAACTAGCCCGACCGTCGATCATGCCGAAACCGGCCTTGAAGTCGGCTTCCCTCCGTCTTCGTTAAATTCAGGCGCGAATGACGAATGGCAGGGGTTCGCCTCGAATAACAGTCCCGGCCTGGGCCATTGCGCGCGGGTTTCGGTTACAATGGTCCCCGGCGGCGCGCCAAGCTCCGGCGGCCGTTCTCACGGGATGACCGAGAACTTGTCGTGCGACGCTACCGGGTTTCCATCAAACAACTGTTGATGCTCATCGCTGGGGTTGCCGTAGCCCTGGCGATGATTGAGCATGGCATCACATCCTGGGGACCGTTGAACCTGGTGGTTCTGACGGTTTGTCTGCTGACCTCGTCCGTCATCCTCGCCTGCTTGCCGATCATCCCGCATCGGCCGTTCTGGGCGGGCCTTGCCCTCTTCGGCGGGGCCTACGCCTTATTTTGCTTCGCCGGCCCCCCCCTGCTCGGCCTGGAGCCCGAGCATCGTCCGCTCGATGCGGTGTTTCACGAGTTGGCCGTGAGACATTATGGTTTGAAACCTAACTTCAAGACCGATCCCATCGATCGGCTCATCAATCCGGCCGAGTGGCAGCGCAATGTGGAGAACTTCGTTGATGCGTCGCATTCGGTGATGGCCGTGAGCATCGGCATCCTCGGCGGCTGTGCCCTCCTGTTGCTGGCCAGGCAGAGGGAATCGAGGCGATGGGATCGCCAGGCACTCCCGGAACGCCCGCTCGAAGATTTCTTGCTTCCGCCCCTGAAAATTGAACCTCCCTTGCAATCGAAGTGAAGATCAACTCAATGAGCAGCACACCCGCGAAGTCGAGGCCCGACTTCTCCCTCCCCCGCAGTCATGAGGCGTTCGTCCGAGGCAACCGGGTCATCCCGGGGGGGGTGAACAGCCCGGCGCGCGCATTCGGTGCGGTCGGGGGCGAACCTCCCTTCATCGAGAAGGCCGAAGGCGCCTATCTCTTCGACCTCGATGGCCATCGCTACATCGATTACATCGGGTCGTGGGGGCCGATGATCCTCGGGCACATCCACCCGCGAGTGAACGCGGCGGTCGCCCGCGCGCTCTCCAAGGGCTCATCGTTCGGCGCGCCGACGGAGCGGGAAATCGACATCGCCGAGGCCGTGGTGGAAGCGGTCCCCTCGATCGAGAAAGTACGATTCGTGTCATCGGGGACCGAGGCGGCAATGTCCGCCATTCGGGTAGCTCGCGGAGTCACCGGCCGCGAGAAGATCATCAAGATGGCCGGTCATTATCACGGCCATGTCGATTCCCTCCTGATTCAAGCCGGCTCCGCCGCGACGACCCTCGGCACTCCCAATAGCCCAGGCGTCACCTCGGGGGCCGCGAAGGATACCCTCCTGTGTCCCTTCAACAATGCCGATGCGATCGAGGAAACCCTCGATCGGTTTCCCGGTGAAATCGCCGCAATCATCCTCGAACCGATCGCCGGCAACATGGGGCTCGTGCCGCCGAAGCCGGGCTATCTGGAACGACTTCGCGAGCTGACGACCCAACATGGAACTTTGCTCATCTTCGACGAGGTGATGACCGGCTTCCGCGTCTCGTTCGGCGGCGCACAGGCATTATATGGCATCACCCCAGATCTGAGCGCATTTGGCAAAGTCATCGGCGGAGGGCTCCCCGCCGCGGCCTACGGAGCCTCATCGTCGATCATGGATCAAATCTCGCCGGTCGGGCCGATCTATCAGGCGGGGACCCTTTCTGGGAATCCGCTCGCGGTGGCGGCGGGGCTCACAACTCTCCGCATCTTGCGCGATGAACCCCCGTACGAACAACTCGAACAACGCTCCGCAATGCTCGCGGAAGGGATGGATCGAGCCGCCACCGACGCGGGGATTCCGCACATCGTGCAGCGAGTCGGCAGCATGCTCACCCTGTTCTTCCACGATGGGCCTGTCCACGACTACGACGACGCGCGACGCTCCGACACCAAGCTGTTCGCCCGGTTCTTCTGGGAGATGATGGCGCGCGGGGTCTATCTCCCTTGCAGCCAGTTCGAGGCGGCCTTCGTTTCGGCGGCTCACTCGGAATCGGACATCCGGGAAACGATCGAGGCCGCCGCCGATTCCTTCGCCGCGATCAAGGCTCAACCCTAACGCCACGGAGATCCGAGGTTATGAAGAAGGCTGTTGGTCTCGCCGTGCTCCTTGCCTCCTTGACAGTGGGGAGCCGGTTCGGACGATTCGCCAGGTCGGCCGATGTGAAACTCGATGCGCAAGGTTCCGACAAGGCGATCAAGATCACCCGGAGCGCGGAATGTCGATGGACTGACAAACCCCCGGTTCTCGACGGCGAGTTAAGCGACCCCTGCTGGAAGAATGCTCAGCCGATCGTCCATTTCGCCTCCTACTGGGACAAGACCCAGCGAACCGGGACCACCGCCTATCTCGTCTGGGATAAGGACGCGCTCTATTACGCCGGTGTCATGACCGATGCCGAATTGAAGGCTTTCGGCGACCACCGGAATGACTCCCTGTGGAATGGCGATGTCTTTGAATTGTTCTTCAAGCCGCACCCTGAAAAACTGGCGTACTTTGAGTTTCAGGCGAATCCCAAAGGAACCGTATTCGAGGTAGCCTTTCCAGGAAGAGACACGATCAAAGGAGACTTCCCCAAGCAGCCGGTTCTCGGCAGCAAGGCCGTGGTGAAGCTCAACGGGACCCTCGACCAGCCCGGAGATCGCGATACCTCCTGGATCGTCGAGGGGCGTATTCCCTGGACCGCCTTCGCCAAGGCCGGAGGCCGACCGGAATCGGGTACTGTCTGGCGCTTCGCGATCTGCCGCTATGATTATGGTCCCGACGGGACCGAGCCCATCCTGATGAGCTCCGCCCCGTTGGGCGAGGCGAAGTTCCATCTCCACGAAGACTACGGCACGCTCAAGTTCGTTGGTCCCAGGTAAATCGACCAGTAGAACGGGTGTGAATGCACGTTGCCCGTGCCACTTATCGATGTAAGTCTCCTTCAACTTCATAGATCGAGACGCTTCCGGTATTCGCCTCGCTCGTCCAGACCTTACGCACTTTCCGAGGATTCGCCTCCACGAAGCGCGCGAGGGGGCTCGGGGGGGCGTTGGCATAACGGCCGTCGTCGATCAGGAGGTAGGCGACCTTGTAGCGATCGATGGTCGCGGCAACCTCCTCGGGGGTGGCGTCGCGGGCGCCTGCACGTTCGCTCGTCGAGACATCGAGTGCCTGCCGGCCCGTTTGCAAGAAGACCTCTCCCGGATGGCGGGTCAAAATCGGCCCCGGGTGTTTGGTATGATCCTGCTTCAAGAGCCAGGCACAGGCGGAGTCGAATGGGTCCTGTCCGACTTCTCGCCCGCGAGTGAGGTTTTTGGAAAGGTCATAGAGTGTGTACGGAAGGGAGGCGGCCAGCAGGAGGATGGCAATCCCTAGGCGGAGGCGAGCCTCCGAGATTTTCGGCAAACCTCGATGAAAAATCGAGGCGAGCCCCTCCACCGCTCCGACCAGGATACAGGGGATCAACGGGATGAGAAATCGGCCGGCTTCGGTGAACGGCCAGATCAGCAATAGCCCCAGGGTCGCGATCGGAATCAGGCCGGCGAGCCTTCGCTTCGGCCGACACAAAAGCCGAGACCAGCCGATGAACACGACGAGACTGGCGACAATCGCCCAGGCATCGGCAAGCCCCCGGATCGTGGACGACTTGCGAAAGACCGTGGCCACTTCAACGAAGGGTCCCGTGATTTGATCAGGGATTCGCCGGACGTAGAAGAGTGCCTGCCCTCCAATTCGCGAGACGATTCCCCCCTCCCCGGCCATCAGGAGATTGGCCTGGTTTGACACGTCGGCCTGAGAAGAAACCCAGGCAACCCACGCGATCCACGGGATCGCCATCGCGCACGTCGTCAGCGAAATGAGGAGCGCGTCTCGCCATCGACGAGACAGGATCAGGTCGATGAGGATTGCCGCGATCAGGGCGATGGCGACATGCCGCGTCAACAATGCGCCGCCCAGCAAGAGCCCCAGGACGATTGCAGACTTCGAATCCTTGAGCCGGTGCAAGCGGTAGACGACAAGGATCGCGAGTTGGCCGAGCAATTCGAATAATGGCTCGGATTGAATACTTCCCCCCGCACGCCCCCAGGACCAATTCAAGGCGAGCGCAAGCCCTATCGTCAAACCGACCCGTTCGCCGAACAGCCGAACGAACCAGCGATAGGCGGCCAGAGTCGCCCCTACCGAACAAATCAACGAGAACAGATGCACAGCCCGAATGTCGTTGCCGGCCAGCTTGCCCACAACGGCAATCGCAATCGGATAACCGGGCGGAAAGTGAGCATGATACGGCCGATCGGGGTGATCGATCGCGCGATAGCCATTTCCTTGCGACAGGGCGCGAGCCAGGACGGCGTACCCCGCCCCGTCGTAGCGATAGGGGGCTGTCCAATGCGCCGATAGGGCGATCGAAACGGTAGACGCAAATCCGATGAGCATCATGGAGGCGGGAAGTTTTCGCATCGGTCTGCCGCTCGCCCGTCCTCGCTCGATACGGGATTCTCAATCTCCCAAGGCTGCGATTTTCTCAGGGAGCTTCTCTCCTGGCAATGGTCTACGGCATCGGATCGATTTCCAGATGGCACGAGCCGACCCGAATCAACAGGCTGGAGCACACCGGTTATTTATCCGGGCGGGATTCCCACTCGCGGGAACGACGCCGCCTTATCAAGGCAAATATTCATGGAACTGATTAAATTATAGATTATAAACATATGAATATCTCTGTTTAATTTAATTCAGAAAGCGGCCACTTGATTTTCGGAAAGATCTTGTTAGATTGGTCGCCACACCGGCCTGTGTAAATCACCATCCCGGCCGATGGGACATAACGGACCCCGGAGTGCGACTGACGCCGCCGTAGGCGTCGGACCGGGCATCCCGTCCGACGATGACCAAATCCGAAATCGCCATCGCGATCGATACCTCCGGCGTCGTTGCCGACCGAGGTGGGGTGGGATCCTGAGTCACCCATCCCGGAGCGAGTCCGCGTTCGTGATTCATCATCCGTCCTTATCGATAGGAGTCATCCCATGCCACGCTCATCGAACGGCCGTCGCGGCTTCACCCTGATCGAATTGCTGGTGGTGATCGCGATCATCGCGGTCCTCATCGCCCTGCTCTTGCCCGCGGTGCAGTCGGCCCGCGAGGCGGCCCGCCGCATCCAGTGCACCAACAACCTCAAGCAGATCGGCCTGGCGCTCTATACCTACGAGAGCACCTACGGCGCGTTCCCTCCGCTGGCCACCTATTCGACGACCAACTACAACGCGTCCGGATCGGGCACGGGGTTCAGCCCCGATCAGGGGCCGAGCGTCCTGCTCCGGATCGCCTCGCAGATCGAGGGGGGGAACATGTACAACGCCTTCAATTGGACCGTGTCGGCGGTCTACGGCGGGTCGAATGCGCAGAACACGACGACGCGCAACGCCACCGTGAACACGTTCCTCTGCCCGTCGGAGGCGACGTCGCCGCTGTTCAGCGGCGCGGACTACGCGCCCAGCTACGGCTCGCAGTATGAGTGGGGCCAGAACGGAACCCGGAATGGCCCCTTCTTCTTCGGGGCCTCGTCCACGATCGGGTCGTTCACAGACGGCACGAGCAACACCGTGACCGTCCTGGAGGTCATCCGCGGCGACCTGAATCCGAAAGTCTACCAGGGCGACATCTACGACAACGCATCGGCGTGGCCCGGCGCCGAGGGCGATGCCGCGACATTCCCGACTCACAGCACCTCCCTGTCCACCTTCCTCGGCGGCTGCATGACGCTCAAGAACGCGGACACCGGCAGCGGCTCGTCCCCCAACGGATCGGGTACCGCCGACACGGTCACGAGACAGTTCTACGCGGGACGTGTGTACTGGGCGCTGGGCCGCGTCGGCGCGGGCATGGCGGCGAACACCGCGCTGACGCCGAACTCGCAATTCCCCGACTGTGCCAACTGGACCATCGGCAATCAGGCGCCGAATACACGCGGCATCTTCGGCTCACGGAGCTTCCACCCCGGCGGCGTCAACACGCTCTTCGGCGACGGCTCGGTGAAGTTCGTCAAGAATACGGTCAGCCAGCTCACCTGGTGGGCGCTCGGCACGAAGAGCGGCGGCGAAGTCGTGAGCGCCGATAGCTATTGACCCCGATCGCCGGGGACGGGCGGCTCGCCACAACCCCACCCTTCCCCGGCCTGGCCATCGTTTCGAGAGACCATCCTCCATGAGACTCCTCCTCCTGGGCCTCGCCTGCGCCCTGCTCGGCGCCGACGGCCCCTCGCATCCCGCGCCGCGTGAATATGACGTGCTCCGCGCGTTTCCCCCCGGGCGGCTGGCGGCACTCAGCAAGAACGACTACCCGGACGCGAAGGGCCTCACCGGGACCAACCGCGGCGTCGGGAAGTGGCTCGAAGCCGGCCCGCAGCGCGGGAGCTGCCGCGGGGTGATCGCCGCCGTGGTCGCCGACGATCTACGCGCGGCCGACAACGCCTGGCGCGGCATCGACGTCGCCTTTGCCCACCAGCGCGACGACGGCGGATTCGTCGCCGAGATCCGACCCAACGGCGCCAGCGCCCGGGAATTCCCGGCCGCCGTCGAAACCGCGTACTTCTTCCTCCAGGAGCTGGGCCGGATGATCCTGGTCATCCGCCAGTCGCCGCACGAAGCACATTTCCACGACCGTATCGCGGCCATCGAGCCGAAGATGCGCCGCGCCTGCGCGTTCATCAGCTCCGGCTACGATACGATCATCGCCAAGAGCAGCAAGGCCGTGAATCGGATCATCATCGCCGCCAAGGCCTTCGGCACTTGCGGCATGGCGCTCCAAGACGAGGCGCTCGTCGCCAAGTCCCGGAAGCTGATCGCGCATGCCCTTACTCTCCGCGACAAGGAGGGCGTGTTCATCGAGCATGGCGGGCGCGACTCGAGTTACAACGTCGTCTCGATCCTCTTCGGCCAGGTGCTCGCCCTCCACGTACCTCTGCCCGAGTTTGAAGCCGCCTTGCCCGCGGCGGTGGCCTGGGAATTGACCCGGATCAAGGATAACGGCGAGGTGGATGTCACCGGCAACACCCGCACGGGGGTCGGCAAGGAGAAGTCCTACAGCGGCGAGCCGAAGAACGTGAACTACACCGAGGTCGCTATGGCTCTGACATACTACGGCCTCGTGCGAAAGGATGCCGCGGCCCTCGCCGCCGCCGATCGCGTCTTCACCTATTCTCAACGGCCGCACCCCGCGGCAAAGTGACGTCGCGTCCCCGTCCATCCTCCACGCGACTCGCCCTCTCATCAATCATCAACATGGACAAGACCGATCGGAGCCCGACCTATGTCTGTCACGAGGCGTGACCTCGCTTCCTTGATCCTGAAGGCCCTCGCCGCCGCTTCCGCCGTCCAGGCGGTCGGATGCTCGAAACTCGGGCTGACCGAGCCCGAACCCAAGAAATACGCGGGGGGCGGGCCCATCCCGGAGGCCGGCGAGGAGATTCCGGATACGCCGGTGAAGTCGTCGCGTCCCAGGCCGAAGCGGCGATAACGCCCACGCCGATCCGAAGAATCGCACTGGTCCTCGTCCGCATCCGGTGTATTGAGGACCGATGATTGCGGATGCAGCTGATTCAAATGAACAGCCTCGATGAACGGCGGACGAGAACCTTGTCCATCGTTCATCGAGGCTGTGGTACTTCATTTCATCCTCGAAGCAAGCGAGCGTCATCAGTGGTTTGATGATGAAAGCTGATTCAGGCCGATCTGGAGTTCTCACGAAAAGTTGGAAACGGCTTCGTGACGCTGAACGGACTTCCTTCGACGAAACGACGCCAGGCCATCCCGAGTCTGGAATCGCGTCGAGGTTCCAATGGCGGTTTCTTGCCGACTGGTGGCCGGCGACGGCTTGGTTTTGGCTGATATCACCTTCACGGGAGCGGTTTCATCGGCCGGCTTTACGCGTCGAGGGCGGGTTTTGGCCGGAACGACCTTGCTCAAGTCGTCTTCCCCGAGTTTTTGCAACGCCCGAATCTCGATCTTCCTCACCCACTCGCGGGTCACGCCGAGCCGTTTGCCGACTTCCTTCAATGTGAGCGGAGTCTCGCCGTTCAAACCGAAACGGTACACCAGGATCGCCCGTTCGCGATCATCCAGACGTTCCAATTTCTTGGCCAATTCCCGGTGCTCCTCGTATGCCTCGATCCTCGGATTCGTCCGGCTTGTTCAGCGACCAGGAGTTTCCTTCGTCGGTGAAAGAGCTTTCGAGCTTGAGCTGGCTGGCACGCCGGGCCTTCACGATCAGCGACTTCTGCGTCTCGGACAGGCCGAGCTGATTGGCAATCTCGTCGGCGGAGGGGATGAAGCCGAGTTGCCTGCTCAGGGTACGCTCCATCCGGCGCCATTTTGTCATGAGGCCGATCATGTGGGCCGGCAGCCGGATCGTCGCCGTCGTGTTGATCAGCGCGTGGCGGATCGCCTGCTTGATCCAGTAGCTGGCATAGGTGCTGAATCGAGTCCCGAATCTGGGATCGAATTCTTCGGCGGCACGGATCAGGCCGAGATTTCCCTCGCCGATGAGGTCATCGAGCATGAGCCCTCGGCCGCCGTATT
>CALKTZ010000078.1 GCA_937997355.1 uncultured Planctomycetales bacterium
CCTCGCCAACGATTTCCGCATGAGGCGTGTCCCGTCTACGCGGTGGAACCTGGTTTTGGATTTGGCGTTTGCCTGGCGGCTCGCGGCCAATGGTTTACCGGGGAGGTGTTCTATTATTGTTAAATCGGCGAAGAAATGCCAGCAAGTCCGGCCGAAAAGCCGCCGATGTCGCTTCCTTTCCATGAGGTTGCGGCAAATCCGTCACGAGCGAAATTTTAATTTGTTCGGATTTGCTGTCGAATCGAGTACAGCCGCGAACCTTTTTCTGATAGAACACGTAACGAGTGCGAGCGAGAACCCAGATCGTTGGGCCCGAGGGAGGTACGTGCAGCCCCCATTCGGCGAAATCAATAACATAGGATGTCATGGAGTCTCCCCTTGGTTCGAGCGATCATTTATTGGAGCCTCCACAATCGCCTGATCGTCATCCTGGGGGCACTGGCCCTCATCGGCGTCGGCGCGTATTCGGCATTGAATCTCAACGTCGAGGCGTATCCCGATCCGACCCCCCCGCTGGTCGAGGTGATCACGCAGAATCCCGGCGCCAGCCCCGAGGAGATGGAGCGGCTGGTCGGGATTCCCATCGAAACCGCCCTGAACGGCATGCCGGGGCTGGAATATCTGCGGAGTACGTCGATCGCGGGGCTGAACGACGTGAAGTGTCAGTTCGCCTACGGGACCGACTACTGGGTGGCACGCCAGGAGGTGTTGAATCGGCTGGCGACGGTCGACCTGCCCCGGGGGGTGAAGCCCGGGCTCTCCCCCTGGAGCCCGACCGGCGAGATCGTCCGCTATGTGCTCGAAGGCCCCGGCTACACGACCAACCAGCTGAAGGCCGTCCAGGACTGGGTCATCAACCGCTCGCTGAAGCAGGTGCCGGGGGTGGTGGACGTCACGGGCTACGGCGGGACGGTCAAGCAATATCAGGTGCTCATCGACACGCGTCTGCTCAAGCAGTACGGCGTGACGATGCAGCAAGTTGAAGAGGCTATCGCCCGCTCCAACGCCAACGTCGGCGGCGACCTGCTGACGCTCGGGACCGAGGCCCATAACGTCCGGGCCATCGGCCTGCTCGGCGGGGGCAAGGACCCGCTCGATCCGGCCAACGTCGAGAACTACGCCGCGATCGAGACCGAAAAACTCGACGACATCCGCGACGTGGTGGTCACCTCCGCGCCGGACGGCACGCCGATCTATGTGCGCCAGGTGGCCCAGGTCCAGGTGGGGAATCGGCCGAGGCTCGGCATCGTGGGCCGAGGCGACGAGGATGACGTGGTCGAAGGGATCGTCATGATGCGCAAGGGGGAGAAGTCCCTCCCCACCGCCGAGGCGGTCGAGGCCAAGATGCGGGAGATCGAGCGCGAGAAGCTGCTCCCGAAGGGGATGCGTCTGGTCTCCTTCAACCAGCGGACCGACCTCGTCCACGTCACCACCCACAACGTCCTGCACAACCTGCTCGTCGGGGTGGGGCTGGTGATCGCGGTCCTCCTCGTCTTCCTCGGCGATCTGGCGAGCGCGGGGATCGTCGCCCTGGTGATCCCGCTGGCCTTGCTCTTCGCGATCTCGATCCTGTTCGCGCAGGGGAAATCGGCCAACTTGCTGTCGATCGGGGCCGTGGACTTCGGGATCATCGTGGATAGCTCGGTCATCATCGTCGAGACGATCTTCCGGCATATCACCGAGCCGCACGTGGATCGATCCCGGCCGCTGATCGACCGGATCGCCGAGGCCGCGCATGGGGTGGAGCGGCCGATCTTCTTCTCGACGATGATCATCGTCTGCGCCTTCCTGCCCCTCTTCACGATGAGCGGGCCGGCCGGCGCGCTCTTCGGCCCGATGGCCGCGACCTATGCGTTCTCCATCCTGGGGGCGCTGCTGATCTCGGTGACGCTCGCCCCGGTCCTCTGCTCGTTCCTGTTCCACAACAAGACGGAAGAGAAGGAGACGATCGTCGATCGCGTGATGAAGTCGGTCTATGCGGTGGCACTCCGCGCGGCCCTCAATTCCCGGCCGCTCGTCTTGCTGGTGATGGCCGGGCTCCTGGCCTACACGATCTCGCTCCTGCCGAATCTCGGGGCCGAGTTCATGCCCGAGCTTGAGGAAGGGAACCTCTGGATCAGGGCCCTGATGCCCCGGACCGTCTCGCGGGAGGAGGCGGCGCGCATGGCCCCCAGGCTCCGCAAGGTGATCGCCTCCGTGCCGGAGGTTCGCGGCGTGATGTCGCAGGTCGGCAGGCCCGACGACGGCACCGACATCACCAGCTTCTTCAACCTGGAATTCAACGTCCCGCTCCGGCCGATGGAGGAGTGGCGGGAAGGGATGACTCGGCGGAAGATCGAGGAGGAGCTGACCGAAAAATTCAACGATTTCCCCGGGGTGAGCTTCAGCTTCTCCCAGCTCATCCGCGACAACATCGACGAGGCCCTCTCGGGCATCAAGGGGGCGAACTCGGTCAAGCTCTTCGGCGGCGAGCTGGACAAGCTGGAGGAGGTCGGCCAGCGGGTGGTGAACACCCTCAAGACGATCCCCGGCATCGAGAATGTCGGGCTCTTCCACATCATCGGCCAGCCGACCCTTGAGGTGCGGATCGACCGCCGGGCCTGCGCCCGGTACGGCGTGAACGTGGAGGATATCGAGGATGTCATCGAGGTCGCCATCGGCGGCCGTGCCTTCTCCGAGATGGTCGAGGGGGAGAAGCGGTACGAGATCGTCCTGCGGTTCCCGCAAGACCTCCGAGACGACCCGGACGACATCGGCCGAATCCCGGTCGACTTGCCCGGGCGAGACGGCAAGCCGGGCGCCCGGATTCCCCTCTCCCACCTCGCGACCAT
>CALKTZ010000079.1 GCA_937997355.1 uncultured Planctomycetales bacterium
GCCAGATCAGGAAGAGGAACAGCTCGTGGTACGACAGGAGCTCCCTCCAGTCGACGGCGATCCAGCCGGAACGATGGCGGATCACGATTTCGGGGGTGTGGTGATCGATCTCGGGCTCCGGATGCTTCTTCGACACGGGGGTGACAATCGCCTGTTCGGGATGAGATCTTTGCGAAATTGGGATCACGGAACTTGTTTGAGTTTCGGTCATAGCGTACCCAATTGGTTATTTAGGTCGAACGGTGGGTTTGCGCGCCGTGATTTCAGATTGTCCCGGCAGGGGAGCATTACCGGAGGCGAAATTGAGATCCGACCGAAGTCCCCCGGAGGCTCGCCCCGGGGGAGGAACGGACGATTCGCGTGGCGGTCGAGCGTCCGAGGGACGCGGGGGCGAATTTCCGGCCGACGCTCATTTGACGAGCGTCCGCTTGATGCCGCGCTTGATGCGTCTCAGGACGCCGCCGACCTTCAGCTTGGCCTGCTCCAGGGGCATCAGGACATTCCCCTTGATGACCTCGGTGGGGCGGGCCTTGAAGATGGTCGAATGGGATTGGCCGTTCCAGTGCGCCGGGGCTTCCTTGGTGTAGTAGTAGGCGGCGAAGGACTTCCGGGTGCGATCGGGGGGACACTTCACCGCGCTCACGCCGTGGAAGCTGATGTCGTTGGTCATGAAGACGACGCAACGATTGAAGATCGGCGAATGGGAATGGACGCAGGTCTTGACGTCCTTGTCCCAGAGCTCGATGTTGCCGCCCCAGGATTCCTGCCAATCCTTGTTGAAATAGATCAGGATGTTCAGGCGCCGGTGGAGCTGGCGTTCCTCGATGTAGTTGAAGTCGACGTGGACGTCGAGATGCCCGCGAGGGCCGGTCTGGTGGATGCCGCCGCCGACGAGATTCTCATCCGCGAGCAGGTTGGGGATGTCGAAGACGTAGCCGAGGAGTTCGAGAAAATCCGGCGCCGCGAGCGCGCGGTTCAACTCGGCGATGGGTTCGGCGAAGAGCTTGGAATCGGTCACCTGGACCTTGTTCCGCTCGTTGACAGCGGAGAAGCTCTTTCCGAGCTTGAGGGCGTCGTCGAACGATGGGAACGCGGCGAGGACCCGGTTGGCGAACTCTTCGTCGAGGAAGTTGTCGATCTTGAAATTCGGGACCGGCGTCGACTGCGCCACCTGATTCCTGAGCGCATCGCGATCGATGGGATTGATGATCATCTCGGGGCCTTTCACAATCGGTGTTGAGCAAGCTGTGGGACCATGATTCGCGTTGACACGTTCGAAGATTTCTCTCGGGCTGCTAAATCTTGTTCGCGGGCGGGGGATCGGTGCCGAGGATGAACGCGGCCGCCGCCGCGAGGTCCTCCACGATCGGGAAGTCGGGAAATTGGGGGAGGTTTGCCTCCGCGAATCGTCCCTTGCCGGTCCGCAAGCGGATACTCCCCCGGCAGCCGGCGTTGAATCCGGCGAGCACGTCGCTGATCTTGTCGCCGATCATCCACGATGAGGCGAGGTCCAAATCGAGTTCGGCGGCAGCCTTCATCAACATCCCCGGACCTGGTTTGCGATCGTTGTGTTCGATGACGTATTCCGGCCCACCGAGCGGCGCTTCTGGAGAATAATAGATCCCATCCAGGGTTGTGTCCTGTTCACCGAGCAGGCGGAGCAGTTCCGCATGAATCTCCTCCAACTGTTCATGCGTGATCATACCTCGGCCGATCCCCGACTGATTGGTCACGATCACGCAGGTGAAGCCGCTCCGGCGAAGTCGTTTCAGGGCATCGACCGCGTTCGGGATGAATCGGATGTCTCCGGGGTCCGAGAGATAGTCTACGTCCTCGATCAAGGTGCCGTCGCGATCCAGGAAGACCGCCGGCCGATGGACCGCGGCGCCGCGGGAGTGCCGGGAGTCGGACATCGGAGGGAGATCGGCGATCATTCGAATGGATTCGACAATTCAAGGGATGAGGATTGGGAAGTCACTCGGCCGCGGGTTCCTCCGGTTCGGGCAAAGAACCCTACGCTTCTGGACCGCGGTTTTGTGACAGGCCGCAAGCGATGCAACCTCGGGCGTTGTCCATCGGCAGGAGGAGTGTGGCCTGGTACGACCAACCGCGAGGACAAACGCCGCAATGACTTGGGGATCAGTTCAAAATCACCGCCAGTGTAGACTTAACCGCGTATTGTTCAATCAATTTGCGCTAACTTAATATGAATTTTACAGATTCATGAATTCCTTGGCGGATGAAGAGATCTCGCTCTTCGGTCGGGGACCAGTTTAATAACTTCCGGGCCTTTGAGCAATCGTAATGGGCTCGCTGAGATC
>CALKTZ010000080.1 GCA_937997355.1 uncultured Planctomycetales bacterium
GGCGCGGCCTATGAAGTCAGCCGCGATGTTGAGGTCGGCTCCGGCGCGGCCTCGATGGTGGCCGAGTGGATCACCCGAGGCGCCGGCTCGCTCGATAGCCGAGAACTCCTCAATGCCCTGGATAATCTAGGAGTGAGCCACTCCGAGAGCGCGCAGACGCTGCATACGTCCCTGTCCGCCGCGACCCTGGGGCGAAATCTCGTCCCCGCGCTCGAGCTCATCGCCGACATGGTCCGGAAGCCGGCGTTCGAGGAGGAAGAAGTCGAGCCGATCCGCGCGCTCATGCTCCAGAACCTCAGGAGCCTCGAAGACGACCCGGGAACCAAGGTGATTTACGAGCTGCGGAAGCGGCATTTTCCGGACCCCTGGGGACGCCCGGCCCCCGGCTCGGTGGAAGGGGTCGGGTCGCTGACGGCCGAGGAGCTCCGGCGGTTCCACGGGCGCACCTACCGCCCCAACGGGGCGATCCTCGGCGTGGCCGGCGCCATCGATTGGCCCAGGCTGAAGGAGGCGGTCGGACGGCTCTTCGGGGATTGGCCGAAGGTCGAGGATTCCTCGATCGTCGAGCAGCCGACCGGCCCGCTCCGCGACCACATCCTCCGCGAAACCCAGCAGATCCAGATCGCCTTGGCGTATCCCACGGCCACGGTCGACAGCCCCGACTATTACCGGGCCAGGGCCGCCGCGGCCATCCTCGGCGGATATTCGTCGGCCCGGCTCTTCACCGAGGTCCGCGAGAAGCGAGGTCTCTGTTATTCGGTGTATGCGTCCTACGAGAGCCAGCGCGATCGCGCGGCGGTCCTCTGCTATGCGGGGACCTCGACCGACCGCGCCCAGGAGACGCTCGACGTCATGGTCGAGGAGGTCGGCCGGCTCGGCCGCGAGGGGATCTCGGCCGAGGAGCTCCAGACGATGCGAGCCGGGCTCAAGAGCTCGCTCATCATGGCCCAGGAATCGAGCATGCACCGATCGAACGCGTTGGCCTCCGATTGGTACTATCTGGGCCGGGTCCGCTCGCTGCAAGAGATCGCCTTCAGCCTGGATGCCTTGACCCCCGAGGACGTTTCGGAATTCGCGGCCACGCAGGGACGCCTCGATCAGACCACCATCCTCACCTTGGGGCCCAACCCGTTGCGGCTCCCCTCGGTTCCCAAGTGAAGAGCGGGGGATGTCCCCCGCGCTCCGTCGTCGCGTGTTTCCGGATCCATCAACTGTCGAAGCGGTTCCCATGAGATTTCACCACACCACGCTGAAAAATGGGCTCGAAGTTGTCGCGGAGCTGAACGACACGGCGCACTCGGTCGCGGCCGGATTCTTCGTCAAGGCGGGGAGCCGCGATGAGTCGCTCGACGTCTCCGGCGTGTCTCATTTCCTCGAACACATGACGTTCAAGGGGACCGATCGACGCGACGCGCTGGCGGTCAACCGAGACTTCGACCGGGTCGGGGCCAAGCACAACGCGCAGACCTCCGAGGAGGACACCTTCTATCACGTCACCTGCCTGCCGGAATATCTGGCGGACTCCTTCGACGTCCTCGCCGACATCCTCCGGCCGACCCTCCAGGTCGACGACTTCGAGACCGAGAAGAAGGTGATCATCGAAGAAATTAAGATGTACCTGGATAACCCGATGTCGGTCGCGTACGAGGCCGCCAAGGCCGAGCACTTCGCGGGGCATTCGCTCGGCCAGAGCATCCTGGGGAGCGTGGAATCGATCACGGCGCTGACCGCCGAACAGATGCGAGCCTACTTCCGGGAGAAGTACAGCCCCGCCAACATCGTCCTGGCGTTCGCGGGGAAGTCCGACTGGAAGCAGCTCGTCGACCTGGCGGAGAGCCGCTGCGGCGGCTGGGCCGGCGATCCGGCCAGCCGGACCGCGACGCCCGTCCAGGGCAGCCGCGCCTTCAAGGCGATCTTGCGTGCCGAGGACTTGCAGGAGACCGTCGTCGGCGTCTCCGATGGGCCCCCGCTGGAAAGCGAAGACCGCTACGCGGCTTATCTCCTTTCGACCATCCTGGGGGATCACACCGGATCTCGGCTCTACTGGGCCTTGATCGACCCCGGCCATGCCGATGGGGCCGACCTCTCCTACCAGGATTACAACGCGGCGGGCGCATTCTTCTCCTTCCTGAGCTGCGAGCCCGACGCGGTCCAGGACAACCTGGAGCGTATCGCCGAGGTCTATCGCGGGATCATGGCCGAGGGGCCGCCCGAGGAGGAACTCGTCCAGGCCAAGAACAAGGTGCTGGCCCGCTCGGTACTCCGGAGCGAGCGGCCGATGGGCCGGCTCGGATCGATCGGCTTCAACTGGATGTACCGACGGCGTTATCTCTCCGTCGAGGACGAGTTGAACGCGTTCTCCCGGGTGACCCTCGACGACCTTCGCCGGATTTTGAAGGAATGGCCGCTCTGGCCGATGACCACGGTCACCGTCGGCCCGACGACCGACGTCCGCGTCCCTCGCTGAGGGGGCTCGCGGCCGCGCTCGGTCGTCTCGGATGTCCCCAGTCGTTCGCGTCCCCGATTCTTCGATTCCGCCCACCTTGTTCCGCGATCCTGAAACGGTCGGAGATTCAGAGCCGAGGTGGATCGTCCGAGGGTTTCCATGAGCCGCCAACCGAGAGTCATCCCCCCGAAGCCGCGGCCGAAATCGAGTCCGAGTCCGGAAGCGACGCCCCCCGTCGGCCTGAAGAATTCGCGGAGCGGGCGGGAGTCTGTGGAATCGTTCGTCGTGGTCTTCCTCGGCTTCCTGGTCTGGAGCCTGGAGGCCGAGGGATTCGTGATCCCGACCGGATCGATGGCCCCGACCCTGATGGGAAGGCACAAGGACGTCACGTGTCCCCAGTGCGGCCACGACTACGCGGTCAACGCCGATCGCGAGGTGGAATCGTCCGGCCCGGCCACGGGGAAGCTCCCCCGAGTGAGCGCGGGGACCTGCGAGAACTGCCGGTTCGAGTCTCCGCTGATCGATGAGCCGAGCTTCGCGGGGGATCGGATCTATGTCATGAAATCCGGCCTCTCGCTGCCGTTCACCTCCCCCGAGTCCCGGCTCAAGCTCGGCCGATGGGATGTCGGGGTCTTCAAGCTCCCCGAGAATCCCGAGATTCGCTATATCAAGCGCACCATTGGGATGCCCGGCGAGGTGATCCGGATTCAGGGGGGGGACCTCTGGGTACGACCCCTCGACGATCCGACAGTCCCTTTCGATCGCTTGAGGCGACCGCCCGAGCATCAGCGGGCGATGCAGATGATGGTTTATGACGACTCCCATCGCCCCAAGGCCCTGGCGGACGACCCTCGCTGGCGCCGTTGGGCCGCCACGAGCGAAGGGGGCTGGAAGGAGACTTCCGATGGGACGTACACCGTCTCGGACGACTCGGAGGGACAGGGGCAGGAAGCGGAACTCCGCTATCGGCATCTGGTGACGGAGCCCGAGCAATGGCGTTCCATCACGGCCGGGGGGGAGTTGCCGTATCCCCCCCGCGCCTCCCTGATTACCGACTTCTATTCGTACAACACCGATATCACGGGCGTGGACGGTCCCAACCCCTATCGTCCCTGGTTCCAGCCGGACTGGGTCGGCGACCTGACCGTTTCCGCCCGACTCAAGGTATCTCGGGCCGCCGGCCGATTCCGGATCGACTTGATCCGCGCCGGGGTTGCCGGCTCGTGCGAGATCGATCTGGCGACCGGCGAGGCGACCCTGAAACATGGCTCCGAAGCCCTCGGCATCTCCGCCAAAACCGGGATTCGGCAGGGGGGGGAATACGAATTGACCTTCGCGAACGTCGACGAGAGACTCACCCTCACGGTGGATGGCTCCTATCCGTTCGGCGAAGGG
>CALKTZ010000081.1 GCA_937997355.1 uncultured Planctomycetales bacterium
CCGCGACGTTCCTCGCCTCGCGGGGACCCAACACCGAGCCGGTTTCCGATGTTCCCGGCCTGGTCGTGGATGCCTTCTATCGCGTCCGGTTCGGCCACCTCGACCTCCCCGAAGGGACCCTCAAAAAACTGGAAGAACGGCTCGACGCCCTCGACGAAAGCCTGAAGCCCGAATGAGACCGAGCCGCCCCTTGAATGGGCGAAACGCGGGCGATCGATGCGCTTCGCCGGGCCATGACGTCAAGAATCGGGATGCCTCAACGGACCTTCCTCCAACGCCCGGCAGCCCCTTCGACGGGAGTGGTTCGCTCGATCGCGGGAGGGAAGACCATCGGATCGCGGGAGGTTGCGCCGATGTCTCTCGGGACCGTCCGGATTTTTCGGTACTGGACCGTGGGCCGAAGCTCGCGATCCGCCAGCCCGGAGTCTGCACGCAGGCTCGTTGGAACTTCCGCCGGGGGATCGTGACGGGGCTTCGAATCATTCAATGACCCCGACCGATCGGCCACGGCCGAACTTGCGCGAGCCTCTCGTCGGGTGGTCGGCGGCTTTGAACGCGTCCTGGCCGCCGCAGCCGGGGGTTGATCGGGCTGATGGAGTACGATGGAGAAGAATGTCACGAACAGAATGCTGAGGAGGATACTCGGCACGACCTGGCGATTCATGATGTTCGTCTCGTTGCATCGGGCCAGCGATCAGGTTGCGAATCCAAGGTTGGGTAATCTGATCAATCGGATAAACCCAGCCAGACCTTGAGACAAATTGAGTTTCCCCGAAAATTTCCTTTCCCATCGCTTCCGGAGAGCAGGCTCATGTTGAACCAGAAGCATTGGCTCCGACTTGTTGTGGGTCTCCTGGCCATTACCAACTCCCGGGGACCGCTGTTCGCGCAGGAAGGGGCCGCCGGGCGCGTTGAATTCCGTCTCCGAGAAACCGCCGGCCTGCGTCGGTTCGGCTATCCGGTCCACGCGACCCTACCGCTTCCCGAATCGCCCCCAGGTCGGAAATACCGGCTCCTTCGCGATGGGCGCGAGGTTGCCGCCCAGTTTCGGGAAATCGCGAAGCCAACAAGAGGAAATGGAAGCGGAGGAACGGGGCTGGAAGTCGCGCTGGATTTCACGACAAGTCCGGGTCCGTTTGAAAGCGAGAACTACGTCGTCGAGTATGGGAAGGACATCCAGCCCGGCCCGGAACCGCGGCAAGGCCTGGTCCCCGAGCATGGCGATGGGGTATTCCGCATCGCCAATGGATCGCAAATCGCCTACACCATCCCGGACGACCTGAAGGGGCTCGTTACCTCGATCAAAACTCCCGGCGAGGATTACCTCACGCCCCACTCTCGCGGGCTCTTCCTGGTGGAGAGGACGACCCACTCGAAAACGCCCCTGAAGCTCGCGCGTCGAGGCGACGACGAGATCGCCCGGGTGACACGGCAGGGTCCCATCGCGGTCGGCCTTCGATTCGACGGGATAGTCTCGCTCTCGGATGGACAGGCGCTTCCAACCACGGTCGACCTCGACTTCGTCCATTCGAAAAGCTGGATCGAGACAACCTGGAGCATCAATGATCCCGAGGATCGGATCGAAGGCCTGGGCGTCGATCTGGAGATGAACATCGATCGGCTGCCGGCACTCGTGGATTGCGGCGCGGGATCCACCGTTTACAGCCATCTCCGAAAAAACGAGGTCCTCACGTTACTTGGGCGCCCGGCCGGTGCGGCCACTCCCGACATTCCACGCTGGGTGATCGAACAAGGTCAGAACGAGGCGAGAACGGAGTTCGCCAGGGCCGCGGCGAATGCTCCGCCCCCCGAAGGTTGGATCCATCTCATGGACCACGCCCGATGTTCGGCACTGGCCGTGGCCGATTTCGCCAACGCCTGGGTCGACCGATTTCGCGTCGAATCCTCGGGCCGCATGGAATTCGAACGGCGGTACGAAACGGCCCCGGCTTCACCGAAATCAACCAGACACAAGACGCTCAAATTCTGGCTGCACGTCGTTCCCATGCCCGTCCAGATCGGGGCCGTCACCTCCCCCCAGGCCATGCTCTCGCCATTGATCGTTGAATGGAACCAATGAACCCGTGACGGCGACCTCGCCCGCATTCCTACACATTCAGCCGCAACAACACCCTGCGCACACCATTTCAAATGCTTGCGCCAACGCTTTCCGTTCGTGTCGGCCATGCCTTGAATGGCGAGAGAGCCTGGAGAACCTAGGCAATCTCACCCAGCTTTTTTTGAAGATCGACGCTCGTGCGACGGAGAACGAGCGCCGCTGGCATCGTCCTTGCAAAGTGAATCCGCCAATGCCGCGGGTCAGGCCGGCTTGTGCCGGAGCGGTTCGACACGCGAACCACATGGCCCGTGATATGCACATGACACGAACATAAAACATGCGAACAATATTTTTCAGGAGATGAATATGGGCACGATGACGAAGGGATTGTTTGCCGCCGGATTGGGTTGGCTGGCGCTCGGCGGAGCGGCATTCGCCCAGACCGCGCCACCGGCTGCGCCCGCCCAAGATCGCGTGGATCTTTCCAAGAAGGAGCTCCCCGGACCGATCGACAGCATCCAGGATCTTGAAGATACCGGCAAGATGCTCTTCAAGCTGGCCGACACCAACAATGACGGTCAAATCTCGCAAAAAGAAGCCGTCGATGCCGGCAATCTGATGGTCGGCGGGGTCTTCTTCCGCGCGGATGCAAATGGCGACGGAACTTTGAGCAAGGAAGAGGCCGACGCGGCCAAGGAATCGCTGTTCCGACAGCAGCCGCTGCTCCGATTCGTCCTCCAACGAGGGAAGGCCGGGGCGGTTCAAACTAATAATTCGGCGGTCGAGACGGCGAAGAGCGCGGCCAAAACCATCGGCAACATGGTCGATACCAATCAAGACAACCAGTTGCAGGCATCGGAGCTGCGTCAAGCCGTTCAGACGGGAGTGCAGGGGCTCTATGCAACGGCCGACACCAATCAAGATAGCCAACTCTCCCCGATGGAAATCAATGCAGCGATCGTCGGTGTCGCCAAGACGGCCGCGCGGACCGGCTTCCAGACCGCCGACAAGGACAACAACGGCCAGGTGAGCAAAGAGGAATTCGACAAGGCGATCATCGAGCCGGCGAATGTGCTCTTCACCATCTTTGACGCCAACAACGACGGCCAGATCTCGCCCCAAGAGTTGCAGACGGCCGAGCAAATCATCGCCGCCCAGCTCCGAAATCTTCGAGTCCCCGAGCCCCCCAACTCGCTCGGCAGGATGTTGAAGAGCGGGCAGACACCCGAACAGGCGGCCCAGGTTCCGGCCATCCGGACCCCCAAGGAATCCGACGGCCAGGTGCGCCCCGCCAGTAATGCGGTCGCGCCTCAGTAAGCTGAAGGCCTCCGGCTATCGATTTTCCGAACAACTTCATCGAAACAAATCGACCAAACCCCGCCGTCCTCGGGCCGGCGGGGTTTGGCATTTTCGTGGGCCGAATGCCGACAATCGATCGGCCAGGAATGCGAGAATTCCCTCGATCGAGCCGTAAAGCGAACTGCGATCATGAATTCGGGTTGAATTGAACGGCGGATTGTGCGATCCAATCAGGACTGCGAGTGCAGACTCGATTGACGTATTCCACCTGTTGAGGTTCATCAAAAAATGGACCAAAATCCAGGTTCGTACGAATAGAATGAGTGAGACACGTTTCGCGTCCGCGGTTGTATGGATCTCGATGAACGCAAGAGAGGCCGCCGCCCCCGGACACGGCCTTGTCCCCCCTGATCTTCCAGGCTAAGATGACCATAATGGATGGTTCACGGCAATTCGATCCGCGCGGATCATGACTCAGGAACCGAATCACATGCCACGTCAAGCATTACGTCCACTGACGCTGATCGCGATCTTGGCCTTGATGGCGGTGATCGTGGGGGCGCAGGCCCCAGCCCCCATGCCGGATGATCAGGAAACCGCACGGAGTGTGGTTGAGCTGCTCGAACGCAAGCACATGGCTCGACCCGTGATCGACGATTCCATCGCGATCAAGTGGTGCAACAATTTCATCAAGGAACTCGACCCCCAGAAGTATTACTTCCTGAAGTCGGACGTGGAGGAATTCCGCAAGGATTCCAAGACGCTCGATGATGAGATCCGCCAGGGAAGCGTTGAATTCGCCGGAAAAATCTTCGAGCGATTCCTCAAGCGGCACGATGAACGGTTCAAAACCGTGATGGAGCTTCTCAAGCAGAAGCCCGATTTCACCGTCGACGAATCCATCGGGGATGACCCCGAGAAGATCGACTTCGCCAAGGATAAGGCCGAGGCGGACGAACGCTGGCGCAAGCGAGTGAAGTACGACCTCCTTCAAAAGAAGGTCGACGGCCTCAGCGAAGAAGAAGCGGTCCACAAGCTGACCGTTCAATATCGCGACCGAAATCGGATCTTCCACCAGTTCGATTCCAGC
>CALKTZ010000082.1 GCA_937997355.1 uncultured Planctomycetales bacterium
ATTTAACAAATACGTCATCTCGTAGATTGGAGAATTATCAGGCATGTTGCCGTTAAAGACAGTCGGTGCATGCATCTCCGACGCCGAGGTATGGCCCGCCGCAACGAGGACACAGGCCCACGGCTCGCCGCAAGGTTGGCAGCCCCGCACGAAGGCTCGCCCCTTCGATCGTCGCGCCGAAGATTTCCGTGACTCGGGTGATGAGGGTCACGACGTCGGGCTGAATCGATCCCCCGCGCAGCCTGCGCTGAATCTGGGACATGAACCAGCGTGCGAGATCCTCTTCGAGAGGTTTGCGATCCGTCGCTTCAAGGAGCGGCCCCACTTCCTGAAAGGTGGTCAGGACCGTCTCGGAGTCGTTCACTTCCCTGGAAGCCTGGAGTTGTTCCAGCTTGCGCGCGACATGGTCGTTTCGCCGATCGGCGATTTCTTGCTCCAGTCGCTCGATCTCGGGGCCGGGAAGGTCCTGGCTCTTGAGGGAATCGAGGAAGCGGTTCGCCTCCTCCCAGTCGTGGCGTTGCACGGCCTGGCGAACCGCCTCGATTGCCTCGCGCTGAGCTTGAGAGTGTCCGCTGTTCGAGCCGGCGGCCGATAGGCTCACCGGATGGTCGGCGGTCAGCAACAGGAAGAGACGTTCCCATTGTTGATTCGAAACCTGCCGAACGGCCTCGGCGGCATCGATCGATTCGCGGGCACGTTCGATCGCCGCGAGGAATGCATCGCTGAGAGCGCCGAGAATGCCAATCGCCACCAACATCGAGATGACATTGAGCCCGATCGTCAGCCATTCCCCTGCGTTCGAGGGAGGATGGAGACGGGTATCGACGGCCTGCCCGAAGACGATGACCGCCGCGAGCAACCAGAATCCAACGGCGACGAGTCGTCTCGGTCGGAGAGGTTGAAGGTGTTTCAACATGAAAGGAGAGCCGGCCCGGAATCGGAGGTGCAGTCGTGAATCGGACCATTCGGCTCGGCGAACGTCGACTCGCATCCCGGAGACCATCGTCAAGCGTTTCGATGACTCGCTCGAATGGGCGGCAGGGCGAAGTGCGATCGAGGAGCGGCAGGTCTCAATCAATTGATTATGAAGAGAAACGGCGCATGAGCCAAGCCCTGCAACTGCCGATTCGTCAACAATCGAGGATTTACCGCGTCCGCTGAAATCAACAGGCCATGCGGAGGGAGCCGTTCACCGGCTTCGCCCGCATGGCCTGTCTGATCGGATCAATCCGGATCGTATTTCGCGGATCAGGCGCCGAACTGCTTGGCGACGCGGTTGGCCGCGAGCGAATCGTCGCGGGTCGCCTCGTCCAGCAGATACTGCATCACATAGGCGTCTTCGCCGGTATCCTGGTAGTGGTCGCGAGCCACCTCGGACGCGCGGAACCCGAGGGCCCGGAAGAAGAGCTGCGCCCCGAGATTCGTCTCACGGATCAGCAAGGAAATTCGATTGCGACGCTGATTCGAGAGCTTGCCGACCAGCTTGGAGACCATCTGGCGGCCGACCCCCATCTTCCGGAAGTCCGGGTGGGCGGCGAAGTCGAGGACATGAATCTTGTTGCGGTGTAGCTCGTAGATCATGAAGCCGACGATCTGTTCGCCATGCTCGGCGACCATGCCGATACAGTTCCGCTGACGCAACACGCGGAGGAACTCTTCCTCGGTCCAGGCATGCTCGAAGCTTGCGTGCTCGATGGCCAAAACCTCGGGCATATCGCGACGGATCATCCAGCGGATATGCACGCGAGTCTGTGCGGGGGTGAAGGGAACCGTGCTCATCGAGCCTCCTTCCATGGAACGGAACAGCCGTAAGGCGTTCGGGGCCGCCTCGCAGCGGCTTCGCTTGTTTTACCTGTCAGAACACGGCGGCACGAAAGGTCAGTGGGAAGGGATCTTTCGCCTCGTCAACAAGGGCGTTTCACCGGAAAATCCCGCAAAACAGGCGATGTGAGCGGGATTCTAGCGAACCGATCAGGACCTGCCAAGGCCGGTTCAGCCGGCTAGACGCCCTCTTTTAGAACTTTTTTAAGCGAAATTTCAGACCTCTCCCTGCTAAACAATTCCTGCGCCATCGCTCTTGGGATTCACGCAGGCTCCAAATAGGATATCGGCAGGAGTTCGATTCTTCGTGAGGTTTGTATGGATTCCGGGGAGATCCGAACGATTTCGGAAATATCGTCCACGAGCATACCGCATCCGGCCCACGGGCGAAGCCGCCAATTGCCGACTCAACCCTAATGGTGGCCGTTCCGGTTTGCTTTCAGAATCGCCCGAACGAGTACTGCTCGTTGGCCGGGTCGAAATCGATCTCTTTCAGGCCGGTATTCAACTTGAGATTCAGGTAGGTGTACTCTTCCAGGAGATCGGGCTCGGCCTGAGATTTTTTCGGCCAATCGAAAGCTTCGAACCGGATCGGAAGTCCGTTGTCCTCGTCGATGTAGAGGCGAACCTTGTGGAAGAGGAACTCGGGCTGTTTGGTCGGG
>CALKTZ010000083.1 GCA_937997355.1 uncultured Planctomycetales bacterium
ATGTAATCGGTGAGGACCGTCACGTTCTTGGCGGGCACTTCGAGCGCCTCGGCCAGCGCGCCGGCGACCGCCTGCACCGCCTGGGTGCTGGCCCACACGGTCAGCTTGTCGTCGGCCTCCCAGTGCGCCGTGAGCCCGTGCGGCTCCAGGCAGACGTGGGTGATGACGGGGACCGAGTAGGTCGCCTCGACCGTCGCGTCGGCCTTGGCCATCTCGTCTTCCGGCTTCCCCTTGACGACCGAACGCCCCTTGCGGACGTTCCCCCCCTTCTGGATCTCGGGGGCGCCCGACGCCATCGCCTGCTCCTCGGTGACGGCGTGGGGCAGGACCTCGTACTCGACCTTGATCGCCCGGGCGGCGTCGCGCGCCTGCTCCTCGGTCTCGGCCGCGACGGCGGCGATGTCGTCGCCGTGGAACCGGAGGGTCCCGCCGGCCTTCTTGAACAGGTGGATCGCCTTCACCCCCGGCAGCTTCTCGGCGGCGGCGGTGTCGATCGACTTGATCTTGGCGTGGGCGTGCGGGCTATAGAGCACCACGCCGAACAGCATCCCCTTGGGGATGATGTCGGAGGGGTACTTGGCCTTGCCGGTCGCCTTGGGCATGCCGTCCTGGCGGGGGACTCGGGTCCCGATCAGCAGCGGTTCCTTGGGCCAACTCAGTGCCATCGTTCAGGCTCCTTTCATGGCCTTGGCGGCGTCCAGGGCGGCCTGGAGGACGCCGATGTAAGTTCCGCAGCGGCAGATGTTCCCGTCCAGCCCCTTCCGCACCTCGTCGAGGGTCGGGTTGGGGTTCTTGTCCAGCAGGGCCTTGCAGGCGGTGACGAATCCCGGGGTGCAGTAGCCGCACATGAGGGCGTCGTTCTTGTGGAACGCCTGGGCCACGCTCTTCTCGCCGTCGTCGAAGCCTTCCAGGGTCTCGATCGCCTTCCCCTGGCAGGAGACCGCCAGCGTGGTGCAGGAATAGACCGGGTTGCCGTCGACGATCGTCGTGCAGGCGCCGCAGCTCGCGCGGTCGCAGACCCGCTTGGGGCCGGTGATTTCGAGCCGATTCCGGAGCGTGTCCAGCAGCGTGGAGCGGGGCTCGACCGTGCAGGTCTTGGTCTCGCCGTTGACCTTGAGGGAGATTTCCAGCTCGCCGGAGAGGACCTTCGCGCCCGCCTCGGGGGCCTGGGTCGCCCCTCGGGCCTCCTCCTCAAGCCCGACGGCCGGGCCCGTGAAGACCGCGGTGGCGGCGGCCAGCCCCGAGCCTCGCAAGAAATCGCGCCGGCTGGGCCTGTTCCCGCCGAGCTTCTTGGGATCGTGTTCTGTCATCGATCGGTCCTCCGTATCAATCGCCCAATCTATCCGCTCCGCTTCTCATACGCCCCGGCCTCATCAATGAAGGCGCGGAGGTGCCACCGCGTGTGGCCGGGAGGGACCAGTCCGGACCCATGACGCAAACGGGTTGAATGGTTTAAGCTACGGCCGACTTTGATCGGCGGCAAGGGGCGAGATTCGCTATTATCCGGTCGCCCCGCGCCGTGATCATGGCGCTTTTCTCTCGCATCAGCACTGTTTGAGGTTCCCGCCATGGCCCGAGTGATTGTGGTTGGATCGAGCAACACCGATATGACGGTCCGGCTTCCGGTGCTCCCCTCGCCGGGCGAGACCGTCCTCGGCGGGGCCTTCGCGGTCACGCCGGGGGGCAAGGGGGCTAACCAGGCGGTCGCGGCGCGTCGGGCGGGGGCCGAGGTCCGCTTCATCTCGGCCGTGGGGGACGACGACCTCGGCCGCAAGGCGCTCGAAGGCTACCGGCGCGAGGGGATCGACGTGTCCCATGTCAAAATCGTTCCCGGAGTTGCGTCGGGGGTTGCGCTCATCTATGTCTCGGAAAATAGCGAGAACATGATCGGCGTGGCCCCCGGCGCCAACCTCCGGATCAATCCCGCCGATATCGACGCCCTCCCCGATTCGCTGTTCCGGGCGGGGGATGTGCTCCTCGTCAGCCTGGAGGTCCCGATCGAGACGGCGATCCGGGCGATGGAACGGGGCAAGCAGGCCGGCATGCGGGTATTGCTGAATCCCGCCCCGGCGACGGTCTGCGAGCCGGCCGTGCTCCGCCGCCTGCTGGGGCCGGTCGATCTGATCACCCCCAATGCCGGCGAGGCGAGGGTTCTCTCGGGGGTTCCGGAGGATGGTGCCGGCTCGGCCTGGTCGCATTGCCTGGATCAATTGTTCGGGCTCGGTCCGGAGACGGTCGTCATCACGCAAGGAGGAGACGGCTGTCTGGTCGCGACTCGTGACGGTCAGCGCGAGGCCGTGAAGCCGCCGAAGGTCGACGCCGTGGATACCGTGGGGGCGGGGGACGCCTTCAATGGGGCGTTGGCGGTCGCGCTGGCCGAAGGGAAAGCCCCGATCGAGGCCGCGAGGTGGGCCTGCGCCGCCGCGGCGCTGGCCGTGACCCGGCCCGGCGCGCAAGGTGCATCGCCGACCCGCGACGAGATC
>CALKTZ010000084.1 GCA_937997355.1 uncultured Planctomycetales bacterium
CCGACTGTTACCGGCGATGACTTCCTCCCTACTCTCCCGCCGCGATCGCTGACAGGTTTGGATGTTCCCGATGATCTACCTCGATAATGCCGCCACCAGCTTCCCCAAGCCTGAGCCGGTCTACCGGACGCTCGATCAGATCGCCCGCACCAGCCTCGCGAATCCCGGCCGTTCCGGTCACCGTATGGCTGTCGCTGCCGAACGAATGCTTGATGATGCGCGGCACGCGCTCAACCAATTTTTCCGAGGCGAGCGGAAAGAGCGCTGGATCTTCACGCTGAACTGTACCGATGCGCTCAACCTCGCGATCAAAGGAGTCGTTCGGCCCGGTGATCATGTCATCACCACCGACCTGGAGCACAATTCCGTCAGCCGGCCTCTTCGGGCGCTCGAAAAAGAAGGAATCATCACCCTGACACGCATCGCCTCGGATGAAGGTTACGTCGATCCCAATGCCTTCCGAAAGGCGTTAACCCCGAAAACCTCGCTCATCGCCATGACCCACGCCTCGAACGTGCTGGGGACCCTTCAGCCCATCGAAGCCGTGGCGGCGATTGCCCGTGAGGCGAATACCCTTTTTCTGGTCGATGCGGCGCAGTCCGCGGGGATCGTGCCGATCGACCTGAAAACCACTCCCATCGACTTCCTCGCCTTTCCAGGCCATAAGGCGCTCTATGGTCCGACCGGGACCGGGGCGCTCTACGTCGGTCCTCGAACGGATGGCCGTCTGCGTCCGTGGCGGGAAGGTGGGACGGGGGGAGACTCGTCGACCGAAACCCAACCCTTAATCTTGCCCTATTATTTGGAGGGAGGAACCCCCAATGTACTGGGCATCGGAGGACTCGCGGCGGGACTTGCCTGGGTCGCCGGGGAGACTCCGGAAAAGCTTCGAGGGCATGAGGTCAAGTTGCTGCAACGTATCGTGGATTGGGTCGAGCAGGATGGAAACTCGGCGGGTTGGAAGATCGCCGGCAAATGGGATCCCGCCACGCATGTCGGCGCCCTGTCGTTGATCGTGCCCGAATTCCTCGATCCCCACGATCTCGGTTCGACCCTGGACGTGAGCTTCTGCATCGCACTTCGCCCCGGTCAGCACTGCGCCCCCTACATCCACCGCCGAATGGGTACGTTCCCACTCGGAACCCTCCGAGTAAGTCCAGGCCCGTTCAACACCCCCGAAGAGATTGACATCCTTACGCATGCTCTCGCCGAAATCGCACTTGTCTGAATTGCAGCCAGAAGATGCCTCCAGCAAGCAAAACCTAATCAAAATTGCAAAGCGCCGTAAGCACTCAACCAGCGAGAACTGCTGATGGTCTTGAGTTCATACTTTCTTGTTGCACTTGTACTTGTCGCAAATCTTGTTGTGCTCCCTTATTTCCTTATTCTCTTCCTGATTTCCTTATCGGGCCTTCTGAAGGGTACCCTTAGCCGCCAGACTGCCGACGGTACCGCAAACTCTCGGTTTTTGATCATCGTTCCTGCTCATGATGAAGAGGTGGGAATCGCCGAGACGGTGAAAAGCTGCCTCGGTTTCGACTATCCCAAGGATCGCTATGATCTGACCGTCATCGCCGATAATTGCACCGATTCCACGGCAGCCATCGCCCGGCAGGCGGGGGCAACGGTTGTCGAACGATCCGATCCCGTCAAGAAGAGTAAAGGTTACGCGATCGAATATTTGTTCGAATCGCTCCAGGAGACTGGACGTTTCGACGATTACACCGCCTACGTCATCATCGATGCCGATACCATCGCCGAACCGAATCTATTGTCAGCCTTCGATAAGGCCCTCTCCGACGGACATGATTGGCTCCAGGCATATTACACCGTCTCCAATCCCGACGATTCCTGGCGCACGCGGCTCATGACGTATGCCTTCAGTCTGGTCAATGGAGTCGCGTTGTTCGGACAGAATGCGATCGGCCTGAGCGCGGGATTTCGTGGAAACGGGATGTGCTTTTCGACCGAGGGGCTGCGTCGATTCCCATTCCGCGTCTATGGGCTCGTGGAAGATATCGAGTACTCGTGGGAATTGAGGATCGCCGGCGAGTCGGTCACGTTCGTTCCGGAGACTTCGGTTTCGGGCAAGATGGTCGCCTCATCCGGGAAGGCGGCGACCTCCCAGCGCAAGCGATGGGAATATGGGCGAAGTGAACTCAAAAAGAGCAAGGCCGGGCCGCTTTGGCGATCATCCCGCCTCGGTATTCTCGCGAAGCTTGGATCGCTCCTCGAACTGACCATGCCGACCATGGTCGCCCTGGCTGCAATTTATCTCGTGCTAACAGGCCTGAATACATTGACCATGCTGACCATCGCACGGCCTGAAAATCCGCCCTTATTCTCGCTCCTAATTTTGTTCCAGGTGATGATGACACTTGGCGTTGTTCTCTACGGGATGAGCCCGTTCCTGGTGATGCACGTTCCCTGGCGATACTCTCTGACGCTGGCATTTTTCCCGGCCTACGCTTTATGGAAAATCATCGCCATTGGCGGGGGAAAGCCGAAGGAATGGGTTCGAACTGCGCGTGAAACATGAGCTAGCGTGGCATCATTTTCCTCACTTTTTCCATTTGCCACTTGCCAACCGGGCCAAAATGGAGTGAGATCAATCTTATCCGATGAAGCCGGACAGGACACTTGCTTTGCGCGCGACGGAAAGATCCGATCGCCTCTCACGACTCAAGGCCCCGAACGACGCCGAGACGGTCCATCCGGCGAACTCGCGAAATGAATGCATGAATAACTCGCGAGTCGATCGAACCAAAACACGGGCCGAGCAAGAAACTGAACAAGAATCCGGATGGGATCCCGGATTATCGCTTCAACAGCCGATGCGGCGCGATTACGCCCTTGCATCATGGCAGATCCCACCGATCGCCGATGGAGTTATTTCCTTCCATCGGGGAGTGGTCCGCTTACAGACCCTGAATGATTTCGTTGTTTCTCTTGGAGGATCGACATGGCGGTGAGAGTCGGCATCAATGGTTTCGGTCGAATTGGTCGATTGGTTTTCCGCGCCTTGGCGGCGCGGCCGTCGGACTTCGAAGTCGTGGCGATCAATGACCTCTCCGACCCGAAGCACCTTGCAATGCTGCTGAAGTACGACAGCGTGCATGGGCGGTTCAAGGGGACCGTCGAAGCGGGCGAGAAGAAGCTCATCGTCAATGGCAAGGACATCCCGATCACCACGGAAAAAGACCCGGCGTCCCTCCCCTGGAAGGCACTCGGCTGTCAGATTGCGTTGGAGTCCACGGGGCGCTTCACCAATCGGGATTCGCTCCAGAAGCATCTCGACGCCGGTGCCGAGAAGGTCATCCTCAGCGCCCCGGCCAAGGATCAGCTCGACGCCACGATCGTCATGGGCGTCAACGACAGCATCCTGAACAAGTCGCACAAAATCGTTTCCAACGCCTCATGCACGACGAACTGTCTGGCTCCGATGGCGAAGGTCTTGAATGACACCTTCGGCATCGAGAAGGGCTTGATGACGACGATCCACGCCTACACGAATGACCAGAAAGTCGCCGACCAGATCCACGAAGATCCGTATCGCGCCCGAGCGGCGGCGGTGAACATCATCCCGTCCAAGACGGGTGCGGCCAAGGCGGTCGGCGAGGTGATCCCGGAGTTGAAGGGGAAGCTCACCGGATTCGCCCTCCGCGTGCCGGTTCCCGATGGCTCCGTCACCGACCTGACCGCCGTCCTGAAGAAGCCAGCCGGGCGTGACGAGGTCAATGCCGCGCTCAAGGCAGCCGCCGAAGGTCCCTTCAAGGGGATCATCGAATACAATGCCGATCCCCTCGTCTCCTCCGATATCATCGGCAATCCCCATTCCTGCATCTTCGTCCCGGACCAGACGCTCGCCATCGAGGGGAATCTGGTCAAGGTTATCGCCTGGTACGACAACGAGTGGGGCTATTCGGTCCGCACGAGCGAGTTGATCGCCAAACTCGGAGCCCTCTGATCGATCGATCCGATTCTCATGGCTCGATCTCGATCTGATCGATTTTCAGATCAACGACTTAATG